>NZ_JBBIAM010000154.1:0-19981 GCF_054185185.1 Bradyrhizobium sp. UFLA05-153 | reverse complement strand
ATTGAAACACGGCTAGAATTACATTCTGCAGTTTGTCATCTAAGTTGAAATCGCTTGCGAGCTTGAGCGCCAGAGCGCCCTTGCGGAAGTCGGGTTGCCAAACTCACTGCGGTGCACAACATCCCGATCGTAGGCGACAGAGGTGGGGTTAGCTTCCAAGGGGCGGTCCATGAGGAGCTCGTTTTGATCTCTGTCAAAACCGCAAGCGGATTTTATGCGATGTTGCGATCCTGCCTCCGGTGCCGCCATGACGACTGTTCGTCATATCCTGGAAGATAAGGGCCGTCGGGTATGGTCTGTGCGTCCTGGCGACAAAGTCTACGACGCAATTAAGATGATGGCCGAAAAGGACGTTGGCTCGCTTGTCGTGCTGGACGGCAGCAGAATAGTCGGCATTGTCACGGAACGACACTACGCCCGCAACGTATTCTTGAAGGGGCGCGCGTCGCCACAGACGCCTGTCGACGATATCATGGAGCGCAACGTCGTATGCGTTGGGCAAGACCAATCAATCGAGGAATGCATGGCGCTCATGACCACGAAGCGCCTACGCCATCTGCCGGTGACCGAAAATGGCGCGCTGCTCGGCATTGTTTCGATTGGTGATCTGGTCAAGAGCATCATCAGCGACCGGGAATTCTTGATCGAGCAGTTGGCGCACTACATCAGCGGCAGTCCCCGACCTGATTGACGTGGAACGAGGCGCTACGGTCGAGCCAATGGGTGAATTTACGCTCGAAGGTATTGGACGTCCTCTGGCAACGTATAACGTGCTCGGTGCCAAACCTGCAAAATTGAACGCCGGTGCATGACGCCGCGCGATGTCGGCGCGTGGCCATCAGAGTCCGGACGCCTCACTGCGGTACATAGCGGACTTGATTTGCTCCCGTTGAGTTCTTCGCATTTTGGTGGAGTCGAGATGTGGCGCGGTGGCTTTAGGCTGCACATATCTGTTGCCGCCTCTTTCGTCTGGCGGTGCCTTAGTGGTGCAGCCGAGACTCGTTTCCACATCCCGCTCGTCGAACCGGACAGGCAGATCTCCTGCATCCGGCCCTCGGACAAGACGCCTTCACCCACGGCAGGTCGCCCAAGCGCGGCTAGACGTACGAGTCCGAAGTGCCCGTAGAGGTGCAAGAGTGGATAGGTCCCGCCCCTGCGTCGCCTGACCCTGTGCTTGCTGCGTAACCACCGGCGCAACCGCACAGCGGTGTGGTTGTCGATCGCCCGGTACACTTTGATGACGGTGCCCACATTGAAGTAGTTCGCCCATCCGCGCAGCGTGCGGTTCAACTTAGCCACCGGCTCTGTGGTGTCTTGCCCTAATCCGGTTCGAGCCGTCAGCGCATGAATGGTTTCCACCATGCCTTGATGCTTTTCTTCAATGGCCGGTATCCCAGGCGCCCCTGGCCGGTCTCGCTGAGTACATCCGCCCGAACGAGTAGCCCAGGAAGTCGAACTCTCCTTCCGGCACCTTACAGATTCGTGTCTTCTCCTCGTTGACCGTCAGCTTCAGCTTTCTCATGATCACGCGCAGTTGTCGCAAGGCTTCTTCAGCTTTGCCCCGCCTGCACAGGATTACGAGGTCATCGGCATAGGTCACGATGCGAGAGCCGAGGCTTCGCTCCAGCCCGAGCATCTTCCATCCCGGGCAAAGTTTCGCGCTGGGAACGCCGCCTCGACGATCCACGGGTAGCGCTTGGCCTTGGCGGCCTTGAGGGCTGCATTGTTTCCATAGCTTTAAAAGTTAGGTGGCCGTTGGCTAACCAGCGAACCTTCCGCGCCGTCCAGAAAATAGCCGTGTTCACTCTCGGCTCGGCTGTGCGGATGTGGGCCGTTGGGTGCAACCAACATCACAGCGGTAACCAACTTCCGTTCGTGGTCGTCCTCGTCCACGATACCACCAAGCGTTCGGGCGTAATTCAGGAACGCCGCCTCGTCGAACACGGCAAAGCGCTGGATGAACTCCAGATATTTGATCCTCATGATTGATCCCCACGCTTCCACGCAATGAGGGTCGGCCCGTGCCGAGACCTCCCGGGTCGGCTGGCGCGCGTGGCGAAAGGCTACACCTCAAGGGGTTTGTGGTGAAGGGCGTTTGTGTCTGGGGGGCCACCCGGGCCCCCGGGGGATTTTTCCGCGCCGGTAAATCCAACCCCCGGGCCGAGGCGAGACGCACTTTAACGGCCGCCCACCGAGCGCGGGCGGATGCGCTGGAGATCGAGGCTGGCGATGAGTAGCTTCTCTAGGTGAGAGAATCTGCCTGATGGATGAACCAGACAGCCACCAGCAACGTTGTGGCAGAAGGCGGGGATAGCACCCCGCGATGCGATCACCGGCCCGAGAAGACTCGAGCAATCGCGCCCCCCGGTGGTCGCGCTCCGCACCAGCGCCGCCTCGAGGGCGGCCCGGCGACCGCGGAGGGCGGGCGCAACGGGGCCAGCGTTGCGCGAAAATGGGAATACAGACCGGGCGTAGATCAAGAGCGATGCGGCTTCGCACCAGCACCGAACGCAAATTCAATTTCGGATGATACGCTGATCATCATAGGCCTCGCGCTTGTTGGCCTCGCGCTCCAGCGCAAATTCTCGGAGGAGCCGCGCAACAAGAGCGGCGAAGATCAAGAGTCTGAAGGTAGCCGCACCACACGACGCTGACACCGCATCAACGCAGGGCCCCGAGGCCGACAACTGAGGCGGCCTTTTTACATCAGCGGCCCGCAGCGTTCCGTAAGCACGCTACGGGCCTAGCCGAAGCGAGGTGAAGGGGAAACCAAACCTCGCTGGCTAGCATCACGCTATGTCGGAACGGGAAAAGGAACTTTGACCCATCTCAAGAGGGATAAAACGATTTAGGACACTTCAAGATTCAACTTAGGACACTTGGGGCAAAATACGGACAGTACCCCTTCACCGCCTTCATCTCGGCCAGCAACTCACCCGCCCTAATCTCCGCCCGTAGCCACAGCCTTAAATCGGTATCAGATATCGCCGTGCTGGCCGGCGATATCGCTTTGCGTCCCTGTCACGAGTTGTACGCTTTCATATGCGACGGCGCAGCCTATCCCCGAAAGCCTAGCCACGTCATGCCAACCGAACTGCGAGCGTTCACGATCCTTGTCGAATTCGATCAAGCTCAAACCGAGCTTGTCGGCAAAGCCGTCGTCCTGACCGACGGAAAGGCCGGGACCGTCGAGCAGGTCTGGCTCGATGAACGGCACGGCTTGCGCATTTCGGTCAGAGGCCACGACGGCAGGTGGCCGGTCTCAACGATCAAGTTGGCGCAGACGGATTGATGCCCATATATTTGCGCGAGGACGGTTTCACCGACTTCACCGATTTCACCTTGCGCCTTACTCGGACCAGAACACGTGTCCCTTCGACGTGAGCGGCCATCCCGCCTTCACGGTTCCGTGCGGCAGGGTGGGCGGGCTGCCTATCGGCATGATGCTGGTCGGCCACCACTTTGACGAAGCGACGCTGATCAACGCGGGCCAGGCATTCGAGCAGATCGGGGACTGGCAGAGCCGCTGAACGTCAAAGGCCCATCCGCTCAGAAATAAGCGCCCGATCGCCAAGTGCGGACGGCGCGAGCTCGTCTGTTATCCGACCCTTTTGCATGATCAAGACGCGCTGCGCCAGCGTGGCGACTAGCTTGAGATCTTGCTCCACCAGGAGGATCGTCAAATTCCAGGCGCTGCGCAGCACCTGCAGCCGTTCGGCGATGTCATCGACGATCGATGGCTGCACACCGTCGCTCGGCTCGTCGAGCAACACCAGGTTTGGTCGGCCCGCGAGACAGCGAGCCAGAGCCAGCACTTGACGCTCGCCGCCCGAGAGCATGCGGGCACGACGATCGAGCAGCGGCCTCAGGATCGGGAAGCGCTCCAACAGCTCCGGCACGGCGCTCGGCTCAATGACGCCGAGTTCGCCCATGCGCAGGTTTTCTCGCACAGTCAGGTCAGGGAAGACCCCCTCACCTTGTGGAACGTAGCCTATTCCGGCGCGCGCCCGATGAGCCGTCCGAACGCGGGTGACGTCCCGCCCCTCATATCGGATGACCCCCGCAGTCGCCTGCAGCTCGCCGATCAAGGTCTTCAGCAACGTCGTCTTGCCCATCCCATTGTGTCCCAGCACGCCGACGAGTTCGCCGCGAGCGATCGAGAACGATACGCCGGCGAGGATGCCAATACGGCCATAGCCCGCGTGCAGATTCTCGACATCAAGTATGGCGCGACCTGCCAAGATACACCTCGCGTACGCGCGGATCGCGTTGCACGTTGTCCATGGCGCCTTCGACGAGGATGCGTCCCTGGTGAAAGACCGTGACGAATGAATTCAGCCTGCGGATGAATTCCATATCGTGCTCGACGACGATGACGCTCGCGTCGCTATTGATAACGCGGATAAGCTCGACCGTTCGGTCGATCTCTTCTGCCGCCATCCCCGCCGTGGGCTCGTCAAGCAGCATCAGCTTCGGGCGTTGGGCCATGACCATACCGATGTCGACCCATTGGCGCATGCCGTGCGCAAGTGTCCCGACGGTCTGCTTGGCCACATTCCCCAGATTGAGGCGATAGATCATCTCATGGACGGCGACTCGGGCACCGGTCGTCGAATGCCGAAGGCGCGCCGCAAGCCACAGATTCTCCGCGACACTGAGACCCTCGAACACGCTGGGGACCTGGTTCTTGATCCCGATTCCGAGGCGCCCGATTGTGTGTGGCGCGCGGCCAGTGATCTCCTGCCCATCGAAGATGATGTGTCCACCGCTGGCACGAAGCTGACCGGTGACGAGCTTGAAGAAGGTGCTTTTGCCCGCGCCGTTCGGGCCGATCAAGCAGCGCAACTCCCCGCGTCGCATCTTGAAATCCACGCCGGCGACCGCCTGGACGCCGCCGAACCACTTCTCGAGGCTTTGCGTCTCGAGCACCGACTCTTGGCTCATTGAGGCGCTCGGCGCCCTCATGAGGACTTGATCTGCATCGCGGTCCGGTGGGATAATGCAGCTTGCGCGCGTCATAACGCATTATAGCTGAAGCATAGGCAATGGAGGAAGCCCATGTTGACTCGCAGGACAGCGCTTTTTCAACTCAGTGCAGCGTCGCTCGGTTTGGCCCTGGCGAATATGCCGCAACGCCGCGCCGAGGCGGCGGACGAGATTGTCGTCGGCAACCTGCTCGATTCCACCGGACCGATTAACATCTACGGCCTGCCGATGGTCGATGCCACGAAATTCGCGATCGACGACATCAATTCCTCGGGCGGGGTCTTAGGAAAAAAACTTCATCTCGTGCAGTTCGATACGCAATCCAACAATCAATTGTACACACAATACGCTACGCAACTGTTGCTCGAAAGCAAGGTCGCGGTCCTCATGGGAGGCATCACCAGCGCTTCGCGCGAAGCCGTCCGGCCGGTCGTCAACAAATATGGCGCCCTGTATTTCTACAACGAGCAGTATGAAGGCGGCGTATGCGACAAGAACGTCTTCTGCACGGGCGTGACGCCGGCTCAGCAGATCGGCAACCTGGCGCCGTGGGCGGTGCAGGAGCACGGCCCCAAGTTTTATACGCTGGCGGCCGACTACAACTACGGCCATATTTCCGCGGACTGGGTGAAGGTTTACCTCCAGCAGGCGAAGGGCGAGCTCGCAGCGCAAGAATTCATTCCGCTCGACGTGGTCGATTTCGGCTCGGTCATTCAGCGCATCGAGAATGCGCGGCCGAACGTCGTGTTTTCCTTGCTGGTCGGTGGCAACCACATCGCCTTCTACCGGCAGTTCGCCGCCGCGGGTCTGAACAAGAAAATCCCGATCGTCTCGCCGACTTTCGGTCTCGGCAACGAGCAGATCGTTCTGAAGCCGGAGGAGGTCGAGGGATTGACCGTAATTTATCCGTACTTCCAGGAGCTCGACAACGAGACCAACAAGAAGTGGGTAGCCGCTTGGCGTCAACGGTACGGCGCCGACTATCCCTACATCACCGACTCGGCCAATACCGTGTGGAACGGCTGGCATCTCTGGGCCATGGCCGCCAACAAGGCGGGATCGCTCGAGCCGGCCAAGGTCATTGCCGCGCTGGAGAGCGGACTGTCCTTCGACGCGCCGGAAGGCAAGATCAGGCTCGACCCGCAGAGTCATCACGTTGTGCATACGGTGCATCTTGCGAAGGTCAACGACAAGAAGGGCTTCACGATCTTCAAATCGATCGAGAACGTCGAACCCTCGGACACTAAACAGGTCTGCGACCTGATCGGGAAGCCCGACCAACACACGCAGTACACGCCGAAGTTCTGATGACAGACGGCGGCGACGGCTGATCCGTGGCCCGGAGGGTTGCAGCGGAATGGACCAGGCAGTGGTAACGGCGGTAGGCGTCCTTTTCTCGATCTCTACCCTTGTGCTGCTCGCCCTAGGCCTCGCCATCATCTTCGGCATGATGGGCGTGCTGAACCTGGCCCAGGGGGAATTCCTCACGCTCGGCGCCTACACCGTGCTCGTCGCCACCTCTCACGGGCTCTCGATCTGGGCGGGGATTCTGCTCGCTCCGTTCGTCGTCGGTTCTATCGGAGTGATCCTCGAAAGATCGATCATCCGCTTTCTGTATGGTCGTCCGCTCGACACGATGCTGGCCACGTGGGGCCTGAGCCTGGCGCTCGTCGGCGTCATGACTCTCGTCATGGGGCCGACGACCGAAGGTATTGCGACGCCCCTCGGCAGTTTCGAAGTCGGCCGCTACGGCGTCTCCTTCTACCGGCTCGTGGTGATTGCGATCTCCGCCGGCGCGGCTCTGGCGACCTATTTGGCGCTTCGCCACACGCGCTCTGGGCTGATCGCGCGGGCGACGATGCAGTCGCCTCATCTCGTGGCGGTCTCGGGCGTCGAGCCGCAGCTCGTCTATATGGCTACGTTCGGCGCAGGAGCGGCGCTCGCCGGGCTGGCCGGCGCGGTGATGGCCCCCCTGACCGGCGTGGTCCCCACCATGGGACTTGCCTTCATCGCCAAGATTTTCATCACCGTCATGGTGGGTGGCTCGACGGTGCTGGTCGGCACCGTAAGCTCCGCCGGCGTCCTCGGGCTGGTCGAGAGCGCCATTTCCTACGCCTCGACGCCGATCTACGGCCAGGTCGCGATGCTGGCTCTGGCGATGGTGTTACTGCGTCTCCTGCCGAACGGAATGTCCGGCCTGTTTCGGGGCGGCCTATGAAGCGGGGTGAGCTGATCGGCTGGGCCGCGGCGGCGGTTGTCCTAGCCGGCGTGCCCCAGCTGTTGTCGCTGTTCCAGACGGTCCAGCTCACGGTCTTCGTCATCTTTGCAATGCTGGCGCTTAGCCTCGACTTCCTGTGGGGGATCGCCGGCATTCTGTCCTTTGGCCAGGCGGCGCTGTTCGGCGTCGGCGGATACGTTTATGGCATCGTCGGCATCGCCTTGGGGACGACCCCGCTCGGATTGATTGCGGGAATGCTGAGTCCCGCAGTCGTCGCCGCGCTCATCGGCTACGTCGCCTTCTACGGACGGGTCGGATCGATGTATCTCGCCGTAGTTACCTTGACGCTGACGCTGATCCTTTACCAGGTCATGGGCAGCACGGCGGATCCGAAATACGCGATCGGCGATGCGCGCCTTGGCGGTTACAACGGGATGACCAACATACCTTCTCTGTCCCTCGCCGGTCGTGGCGGCCCGCCGCTGGGTCCGGTGGAATACTTCTATGTCGTCGGGGGACTGCTCTTTCTCGCCTTGATATTTTGCGTCACTCTCTCCCGCGCTTCTTTCGGACGCATTCTTCAGGGCATCCGGGAGAACGAGTCGCGCATGGAGTTGCTCGGGTACGACGTTCGCTGGCGGAAGCTCCTCGCCTTTGTCATTTCTGCGGCCATCGCCGGTCTCGCGGGAGCGCTGTTCGCGAGCTGGGGCAACTTCATAAACCCGGAGGTCTTCAGTCTGCCGCAGGCCGCAGTGGTGGTCATTTGGGTTCTGGTGGGCGGACGTGGCACACTGTGGGGCGCCATCCTCGGGACTGTCGTCGTACAATATTTAACAAGTCTCGTGGGCGAAGTCGGAGCAATCTATACCACGATCGTGCTTGGGAGCATTCTGGTCGCGATCGTGCTCTTGTTCCGCCGCGGCCTAGCACCGGCTCTAATGGACGGCGTTGTCCGGGTCGTTCGTCGTCGGTCCGGCGAGGTTGCCGCGGGTCGTTGAACTGCACGTCCGATCAACCCATGTCCGCTCTTGCCCCCGCTATGGGCCGACAAGCGGACATCAATTCTGCCTCATCTGACCGCCTCGGTCTGCTCGGCATTCCCGTTCACCCCGCGAGCCTGATCCGGCTTGCCGCAACGTTCACGACCCGGGCGTCTCCCTGATACGGACAGTAGCCGCAGAAGATGATGCGGCCGCAGTCGCTAAGGCGTAACCTTGAAACGCCAACGTGATCACACCGACCAGCCCACGGCGCTTTCATGAGAGGTCCAGCGATGCCCGCAGAGCATGATACGCGCCCTCTGGGTCGAACCAGCATCCATGTGCTGCCCTTGGGCATCGGCACGAACAAATGGCGGCGTGCCGATCGTGGGGCCGTGTTGGAAACATACAGGACCATTCATGATGCCGGCCCGTGCATGATCGACACGGCTGAGATCTATTTCTCGGAGCGCGTCGTGGGTGACTGCTTGCGCGCCGGTCCCACCCGCGCGGTGATAGCATCGAAATTCCTTCCCTTTCCGGGCCGAACCTCTCCGCGCCGCCTGATGAGCGCGCTTGACGGTTCGCTCGCGCGCCTTGGCCTCGAGACAATCGATCTCTACTATGTCCATTATCCGCTGCCCTTGATTGACGTGGGAGTGTTCGCCGAGGGCCTCGCCGAAGCGGTGAACTCTGGCAAGGCACGCGCGGTCGGCGTGGCAAATTTCAATGCGGACCAGATGCGCCGCATCGCCGATCACCTCGCAAGGACCGGAGTTCCGCTCGCCGCCAATCAGGTCAATTACAGCCTGCTCCGACGGGCAGCGGAAACAAGTGGCGTACTCGAAGCCTGCCGTGAGCTCGATGTAGCACTGGTCGCGTATTTTCCCCTTGCGTCCGGCCGCCTCACGCAGCCATCGGACAGCATTGGCACGAAAGCCCTGCTGACGTGTCTCGCCGATATTGCCCGCGCGCACGAGGCCAGCATCAGCCAGGTCGCCCTAAACTGGCTGTTGGCGCGCGACAGGCACGTGATTCCCATCCCCGGCGCGACGAAGCCTCATCACGCAAGGGCCAATCTCGATGCACTCGGTTGGCGCTTGAGTGAGACCGAGTTTGACGCGATCGACCGAGCCTCAGCAAAGATTGGAACATGAATCCGGAGCCCATCAAATCTCTCATCTCGACCTCGGACATCAACAAGATTGAGCGCAGAACCGCAGGATCGCGGCACGGGGCGACATCGATGTCGAAGTCGATGGCTGCCCCTCCTTCCGCATCGACCGTCATACGGAATTCGACCATCTGCAGGCCGAACCGCTGCACATCGGCCAGAAGCTGAGACGCCGCAGCGAGCGAGTCCGTGGCGAAGGCCCTGAAGACGACAGATGAAGCGCGACGCGCCGAAGCTGGCATTGGCTGGTCTCCTCGCCAAGACTGTACTCCCGGGCCATCAGGTGATTTTCCCGATCTTTTGCGCGAGAATGCCAATTCGAAGAAGATTCATCCGCGGACATGGAGATTTTTGATGAAATCATCTTCTCATGCGAAGGCGCGAACCAAGGCGCAGCTCGACCTGATCGATCGAAAGATCCTTTCAATTCTTCGCAACGAGGGCCGCCTTACGATCAACGAACTGGCCGATCGCGTAGGGCTGTCATCTTCGCCCTGCTGGTCGCGGGTCAGGCGCCTGGAGGAGATCGGCGTCATCAAGCACTACGCGGCCGTCATCGATCACACCGCCCTCGGCCTGAAGGATATCGTTTTCATCGAAGTCACGCTCGACAAGCACGGCGACAAGGTGCTCACACGTTTTGGCGATGCTCTCGCCAAGATTCCGGAAGTGATCGAAGCCAACCTCGTCACCGGCGACTATGACGGTCGCGGTCGCCGACACGACGCACTACGAGCGGTTTCTGCGCGAGAAGCCCTACAGGATTCAGGGCATCAGGCACACCCGATCGACGTTTTCGCTGCGAAGCCTGAAGCTCGTCATGTCCGCCGATCCGCTGCTCGTCAGCCCAGGTGGCTAGACGAGGCAGCAATTCACCGCGGGACGACAAGAACGGGAGGAGACAAGCAATCCATCCAGAGGCGCGACACTCACGGCACGGCCCAATAATTCGCCTCGGCATCCTATTCTACGATGCGCCGATTTTCGATCTGTACCAAATTCACCGACGCATGCTTCGTGCCGAGAATAAAGGCGCGGAGACAACGCTCGGCTCTAGATAGGATCGAGAATGAAAGATCGGCCATATAGCGGCTGACGGCTTGTCGGAATGGCCGTCTCGCAAGGTAACTAAGCCACTGAAAGGCTTGGTGGGCGCACCAGGGCTCGAACCTGGGATCCGCTGATTAGGAGACGTATGATTTGCTAGAAAGATCAACGCTAATTCCGGCAACTGAGCCGCCAAACCTGCGTTGAACCCGCAATGGGTTTTCTCCTTGTCGGAATGACTGATCTCGGTTCACTAGCGTGCGGGGACGAGATCGTGAACGTCGGGGGTTTGAGTCGGCGGAGCGCTACCTACGTTCCCCCCGACAGTTTTCTGCTGAGTTTACGGTCTCTGTGGCTTAGCCCTGCCCTGAAGCCCACCTTCTCCCCTTGCGGGGGACGTAGAATGGTAAAGTTCTCAATGAAAACAACGGTGTTTGCTTCGTGTGTCCTCCGTTGTGTCCCGATCAGCCAAGGCTCCTGGGAAGACCGCTGATGCGCCCGAACCCGCCCCTGACGCCTTTGCGCCGCCGCTCCCGGTGTGCGGTGTGCTAGGCTCCTCCGTGTCACGAACAGGAGTATTTTGCGGACGGAATGGTTGAGGAAATCATTACGGCGCTCAGCCGGTTTCATTGGCTGTTCGTAATCGCGCGAAATTCGAGCTTCACCTTCAAGGGCAGAGCCGTCGATATCAAGGAAGTCGGGCGCAGGCTTGGCGTGCGCTATGTCCTTGAGGGGTCTGTGCGCAAGGCGTTAGGGAAAGTTCGGATTACAGGGCAGTTGAGTGATGCGACTACGGGCGCGCACATTTGGGTGGACAGGTTCGAGCGTGACCTGACCGACGTTTTCGCTCTCCAGGATGAAGTCACCGTCGCCGTTGTCTCAGCTATTCAGCCGAAACTGCTTCAAACAGAAATCGCAATAGCGACGCGGCGGCGACCGGAGAACCTTACCGCCTATGATTTTTATCTCCGAGCTATGCCGCAGTTTTACCTAGCGACCCACGAAGGGGTGGCCGAGGCGATCACGCTGGCGCATCGTGCCTTGGAACTGGACCCTCGGTTCGGCCTTGTCGCGGCTCTGGCAGGTGTCCTCCACATGAACAACGTCGTTTTTGGCTTTGCTGCCGATCCGCAATTCGAACGCAAGGAAGCAATTCGGCTTTGTCGCTTGGCCTTGAGCCTCGACGATGGTGATCCGGAAACGTTGGCTTTTGCTGCCCTGATCGCGGCGTTCTTGGTCCGCGATTATGAAGGTGCAATCGAAATGGCTGACCGGGCCGTCGCGCTCAACCCAAATTCGCTTACCGGATGGGGCTGCAGAGGCTGGGTCTATCGAAGTGCGGGGCTGCCGGAGGAAGCGATCCGCAGCTTTGAACGTGCCATTCGCGCGAGCCCGGTAGACCCGCTGTTACACCGGCCGCTTACCGGCATGGGGATTGCCTTAGTTGAACTGGGTCGCTTTGACGAGGCCGTCGTCGCCGCGAGGAAGGCCCTGCGTCAGAACCCATTCTTTTCGCTAACTTATTGTTGTCTTGCGTCCGCTTTCGCCCATCTCGGACGCGACGCAGAAGCGCGTGAAGGGGCGGCGCGTGTGCTCGAGACCGATCCCGCCTTCACAATCTCTGGGTTCATCGCTCGCGGCGGGCGATCAAACGCGAAGCTGCTGATCGAGGGTCTTCGGAAAGCGGGGTTGCCCGAATGAGCCCAGTGCTTGTAGCGACGAGGTGATCGAATGACGGCTTTGCTCTCGCGCCGCTGGCCGCTGACAACTTGCGCCACCGCTCCCGGCGCGCGGACGATGGATGTGGACATCATGACGTGCTGCGATGCCGCGCGCGCGGCGTGCTCTATTCCGTTGCCGCGTAGTCGATGCCTGCTGGTGCCGCCTCGTGGTGACTGAGCTTTATCTCCTTCACAA
Organism: Bradyrhizobium sp. UFLA05-153; assembly: GCF_054185185.1. NCBI lineage: Bacteria > Pseudomonadati > Pseudomonadota > Alphaproteobacteria > Hyphomicrobiales > Nitrobacteraceae > Bradyrhizobium > Bradyrhizobium sp. UFLA05-153. Next base: position 7,659 of record NZ_JBBIAM010000154.1, on the reverse strand, counting down.
CCAGACCAAGCACGATAGCTGCCATCACTATAACGAGCGGTCGAAGTTCTTCCCGACAAAGCATACGAGATCAACGTGCGCTGCTTCCATTCAGTTCCCCTAGCCGGTGATGCCGAATAATAGCGCTTTACGAGGAATTCCTGTGCCCGCACCACGAGGCTAGTTGCGTCGCGGAACTTGGAACCATGGCAAGGAACGGTTTCGTCGGTCGGCCTTTGTCCTAGCGAGGCAGGCCGACACATCGCGAGGTGGACGATGTCTCCTCCCACCGGACGTTCCGTGAAGGATTGCCGCGTTCTGATCATTGAGAGCGAGTACTTGCTCGGAGATGATCTAGCGAAGGCGCTCCGTGCGCTCGGCGCTCACGTGATCGGGCCAGTCATCGACGCGATGTCTGTCCAGCACGATGGTTTCGATGTCGCCGCGGTCGATATCAATCTGCGCGGACGCTCAGCCTTTCCAATCGCGGACGAACTCATGCGTGTCGGAAAGCCCTTCATTTTCACGACTGGCTACGGTGCCGAGAATATCCCCGACCGCTTCCAGCATGTGCGGCGATGGGAGAATCCTTACGATCTTGAGGAATTCACGGCCGACGTTGCCGAGTTGTGTCGCTCACAGCTTCATCCCTTGCTCGCGGTGTGAAGGAGGACGGGCACCGCCCTGGGAATTCACGCAAGGGCAGCGACGCCTTTTGGCGCGACCCCGACGTGGATCTTCCCACTCCATGGAACCATCGACGACGTTTGAGGAACGCGAAACAATTTCTCACTCTGTAACTTAAGTTAATCGTGGGGCCCGATCAAAGAAGTCGCGTCATGGAACCGATCAGCCGAATATCGGACCACATCGACCATAAGACCGCGCGGTCGATCTGTGACGAGGTGGGTGACAGGTTGCAACAGGACTTATCTCGCGAAACTTCGCCCCTGCCGCCATACCTCGAGCGTCTAATCGATGAGTTGCGCAAACAGGAGCGTCATCTAAATGATGGCGTCGAAAGCTGGCGCGCCGCGCGCGCCAGCTGACTAGCGGCGGCCATCTGAGCGTGAAGAAAAGGCGGCGCCGCACTCGCTCACCCGGTGGCGCTATCCGCCGATCTCGCCGTTCAGTACATGTTGCCTCTCGGCGGTCCCGAATTGTCTGCTCTCGCGCCGCAATTGGCGGCCAAGCAGACGTGCACGGCGGTGGGCTCGATGCTGGCACGGTTCACATCGAGGGGCGCGAGAAGGTTGCAGATCATTCGATAGATGATTGAGCGCGCCTTGGTCGTCGGGTCGCCTCACTGCGGCCAATCCTTGCAGAGCGTGATGCCGATCATGATCAGCGAGCCGATTGCGACCGCCACCGGGCAGATAAACGGCAACTCTTCCAGCACGCCGATAACGACCGCCCGGACGCGGAGAGTTCTCGTCATATGCGCAAAGCGCCAGCCTGCCACACCCATCGGACATCTCCGTTTGGCCCCCAGCAGCGGCGGTCTAACTCTTCAGCGCGAAGCGATCTCCGGCTATAGCCCATTCGGATGTATCCCTGGCTCAAGGTGAAGGAACCCTTGCAAGATCTTAGGGGGCATTGCCAAGGCAGGCTGCGGGCTCTTTGGGGTGCCGCCGCGAGCGGGGTACGCGCGACCGCTCCCCTCGAGGAAATCTGCCGCGAGAAAATTCCTGGTTGCAGTTGCGGGGACGATGCCGCGCGACAAAGTCCGGTCTGTCCCGATAGCGACCGAATTCCGCATCGCCGCGAAATGACGCGATGAACCAACAGGCGACATTGCAGGTGTGGCGTGACATCAAAGAGGCCGCCACTCTTCGCAGCGCTACTCTGGCCGGACGCGAAGCATTCGGTAGGCTGGCTCGCGCTCTAGCAAGTCCGTGCGGACGGCAACGGTGCGCCAGTGGTGAGCGGCGTCGCGAAGCGCCCACGCGGTGTGTGGGTTACGAGCTTTGTCGGCCAGCTCTTCACACATTTCCGCTCGTTCAAGCATTCCGTTGATCCGCGTCATGAGCGCCAACATGACCCGGGATCCCATCGTTCCAAAATTACTTAGGCTAATTGCAGAGACCCTAGCGCCGGAATTTACAATGCGGGCGCGGGGCGTTTGGTTCTGTTCACTAGTGAACACCAAATCGAATAAGGGCACTAGTTCCTTCGAACTAGAATACGGGCCTCGAATACGGACAGAACCTACACCGGCAAAAAAGAACTGATTTGGAAGCCGAATGTGCAATCTCTACAGCGTCACCACGAACCAGGAAGCGATCCGCAACCTGTTTCGCGTGATCAACCGGTACGTCGGCAACCTGCCTCCGATGCCGGGTGTATTTCCAGACTACCCGGCTCCGGTGGTGCGCAACGCCGACGGCGAGCGCGAGATGGTACTGATGCGATGGGCATGCCGCCGCCACCGCCACGAACGGGCGGGCCGCCGGTCACCAACATCCGCAACACGTCTTCGCCGCACTGGCGAGGCTGGCTCAAGCCCGAGAGTCGCTGCCTGGTCCCGGCCAACAGCTTTGCCGAGTACGCGCCGGAGCCGAACCCTGAGACGAAGAAGAAGGATGTCGTTTGGTTCGCTCTCAATGAGACCCGGCCACTGTTCGGCTCCGCTGGCATCTGGACGACGTTCAACGGTGATCGAGGCACGAAGTCTAAGCCGGCGCCGGGGCCGCATCAGGTCTACGGCTTCCTGACGACCGCGCCGAACTCGGTGGTCGCGCCGATCCACCCGAAGGCGATGCCGGTGATCCTGACGACCGACGAGGAGCGCGATGTTTGGATGCGCGCGCATGGGAGGAGGCGAAGGCGTTGCAGCGACCACTACCCGATGACGTGATTGCGATCGTCGCGCGTGGTGAATCGAAGGAAGATCAGGCCGCCGCATGAAGCTCACCGCCGACCGCCCCTACGCAGACCCCGAAGCTGCCGCCCGCAAGCTGATTGAGATCGCCACTAGCATCGAGCCCGTGCAAGACGGCCGCATTCATATCGAGAAGATCAACGCGCCGTTCCTCTACACGCTGAAGGGCAGTGGCCCTAAGTTCGGCGCCGGCATCAAGATGGCGATCGAGCGCGGCCGGCTCGAGCTGCACGAGAGCGGGACATATGTGCGGCTCTTGAAGACAGACGCTCCGCCTTCGGGGCTTTGACCGAAAGACGGCCCCGGCCGGGGGGATTGCGTGGGCAGGCCGGGGCCGTTGGAGGTGCTTGGCCTCAGCCAAGCGAATGATCATAGACCGACGCAGGGTCAGCGATCTGTTCGCCTCCATACACTCGCGGTACCACGATGACGCGGCTTTCAGCCGCAGACCTTTGCGCTCTTCTGGCACAAACTACATAGCTGCCCGACACCATCCGTGTGACGGTACGCCCATGGGGAATGACCGGTTATTTCAGTCGATGGTAATTGCTGCTGGCGTGGGGTCGGTCGTGGCCTTTGTCGCGCTGGTGCTGGCTTTTTGATTTAGCTCAAGCCACCCACTCTCTTAGGCGCACCCACTGCGAGGATGACGCATGCGCGGCATTGGCTACTGCATTTGTTGGCGTGGAGTCTGGCCCTAGTAGGCTTGATGGCGCTCTTCTCACTGCTTCTGTAAGGCTGCCTCAGTTGTCGGCCCGCCAGCGTCAACCGGCGGCCTTTGTCGTCACGGCGTCAACCGGCGGTCGTGCGCTGCCAGCCGCCACCGATTGCGCTTCCTGTGAGATCGGCGCATGCGCTTAATAGCGACACCTGCCCACGGACATCATTCGCTGATTTGCGTTCCGAAGGGGTAACTGTGGACCTGACCGAGATCGAGCGCGCGTTCTTAAAGCAGCTGTCCTCAGAACCGTGGATCAGCGCCCCGCTCTTCGATCATGAACTGGTCGCCCGGCTTGTCGAGTTAGGCCTCGTCGTGGCTAACCCGCTTGCGTCAGGAGAAGTCGAGTACAACATCACTGCCGCCGGGCGCGCGGCGCTTTCCTAAAACCGTCCCCGGTGTCCGCTGATCTGCGTTAAGAAATCCATCCCCGTCTTGGGGAAATCGTTGCGCAACTTCGCTCGTTGCGGTTGGCCGCTGGCTACCGACGGGAAAGGCAAGGCCGTAGCTCACAGCGAACTGCGGTCCTGGATGACGGTAAAGGGAACCGTTCCTGTCCAGCCGGTTCGCGTCTTCGTCAGTTACGAGGCCCTCGCCCAACTTGATCCGTTCGACATTCGAGACTTCGCTGCTGCCTTCGAGCATTTCGAGAGGTTTCGTACCCGCATCGAAGCCGCTGCCAGTGACAAATTTGATCGAGACGGTCCCGATGCCGACAAGCACGAGGGGATGCTTGCGATCCGGTTGACTACCAATGATCCGATCTAGCTTATCGAGATCTGGCTGAAGAAGAGGCCCCTAGATGCTCGACAAAGCGATGCAGCTTCAGCTTCCTCATTGGCTGATCATCGCCGGCGTTGCGCTGGTGATATTCGGGACTCTTGGCATGCTCTTTCGAAGGCGGAAGGACCTGTCGTCGGAGCAATCAGCAGAGACCAATCGCTAGGCCCTCGCCGGAAAACGTTCGCTGATGCCGAGAACGCCTGCGAGTCCTTCTCGACTCATCTGACGAGATTCTGGTGGCGGAGCGCGGCGGCCCGACGATGTTCGCCGCGATCGGCATCCGGCGCGCGATCAACGCGGGCAAGCCGGGGCATCAACTCGAGCCGCGGCGCAAGCGGACGAAGCTTACCGGCTCGTGAGGTGAATGCTGCGGCCTCAATTCGGCTTCCTGCGGAGCTTCATGATGATCTCCCGCAGATCCTCCACGTACTGCTCGATGATCCGCCGCGCCTCCTCCATGTGCGAAGGCTTTGGCTTCGGCGCGTCCTTTCCCGGGCGAGGCTCGTCAGACGGTGTCATGCCCCATGGTGTCATAAGCTGGGAACACCCGTTGACCTATGTCAACGTTCGGCCCGGCCGCGGGGCCCATTAGAAATTCGTGATCGTCTCCGGATTGAGCGCGAGGAATAGCCATGAAATCCCCGGTCGTGAAACGATCCATCGTCGTCGCCAGCCACAAGACCAGCGTCAGCCTGGAAGAAGCCTTCTGGAACGGCATGAAGGAGATCTCCGGCCTGCGCAACATGACGCTGTCGGAGCTGGTCGGCGAGATCGATCGCAACCGTAAGCAGGGTAATCTGTCGTCCGCGCTACGCCTGTTCGTTCTCGACTATTTCAAGAACGGCGCGGCGACCCCGCCTCAGCAGAAAGTGCCGGCGCCGCAGCCATCCAGCGATGGACCGTGAGATCTAAGGAACGTCCGCTCGTCAATCCGGTTGGCAAGTACGAGGTCTCGCGATCGACTCTTGCCGGACCTGGAGGGACATCGTTGGCAAAAGAATTGGCCTCGAGGACTGAGCTTGAGCTCATTGCTCTTCAGGAAATTCGAAGCTTTCCTGGTGCCGAATTGGTTATCTCCGTCGAGATCGAATCCGACTTTGGTCAGTCTGCCGGCATAAATTGGACTCTCCATGTCGTCGCGAAGGAAGGGGCCGATCTTGATCGTATCCACTATGCTGCCAAGACGACCAGTGACCGGCTGAAGCGCAGATACGATCTCCGATCAGGCTAATTCCGGATGCACCGCGGAGACGACCGCGTGGCAGGCAACGAAGCGATCGAACAACAAGGATGGAACAATGACCGTCCTAGTTTACGTCAACACCAGCAAACGGGTTGGCGATCCAGAGAACGTCAAAGTCTTCGCCACGGTCGACGCGGCGGAACGGTGGTTTGAGGAGAACGATCCGGAGGGTGTGGCGTTCGAATATGAAGTTCTGAAGTAGTGCCGCTCACGGGACGATCCGGTCAGCACTCTAGCGCGCGAAAATTGGGCATTAGCGAGGGCGAAGTCCGCTTCGCGCCGAGAGCTGACCTTCCAGCGAGGTCGCATTTTGACCCGGTTCGGACAATGGACTCTGCGTAGCGGCTGCAATGATATAGACTGCGATCACAGAAAATTTCCGCCGATGCGTGATTGAATGAGATCGTTTGCCACTCCTCTCGCGATTCTCATGGTGCTGCTCGTGTTAGCGGCGCCGGCAGGCGCCCAAGCCGCTGCGGCGGTGCCACGCGTCGCGGTCCTCTGCGTCCCCTCGTGCAGCGGTGTCACTTTCGACGCTCTGATAGACGAGCTTCGTAGCCTCGGTTGGGTCGAGAGTGCCACGGTCAAGCTGGAACGTAAGGAATCGGGTTCCCGGCTCGACCAGCTTCCTGCGTTGGCCGCCGACCTCGTGCGATCGAAACCCGATCTCATTGTTGCCTTCACGCCTCAGGCGGTGCGCGCCGTAAAGGACGCGACCTCGGACATACCAATCGTCATGCTCTTCGTCGCTGATCCGGTCGGTGTAGGGCTCGCATCAAGCCTTGCTCATCCTGGGGGAAACCTGACGGGTGTCGCCACGCTCGTTCCAGGCGCTTTCATAGGGAAGATGCTTGAAGTGCTCCGAGAGCTTCTCCCTCGCGTGAAACGCGTTGCAGCTTTTCTCAACCCCTCAAGCGAGACTTTGCGCCTGCTATTTCCTAGGGAGGCACCACCGGCGGCCGCTAAGCTCGGTTTTCAGCTTGAGGTCGTTAACGTGGAGGAAGCGGGGGAAATTCCAGGCGCAGTTGCCGCCGCCAAGGCCGGAGGGGCGGAAGCCTTGTGGATAGTCGGCGATCCCATCTTTCACAGCCCGCCGAACCGGGTACCCGACCTCGCGGCGCAGGCGGGCCTACCGTCGATTTACCTCGTCCGCAACCTTGTGCAGGCCGGCGGATTGATCTCGTATGGACCGGACTTTCCGGGTGAGGCTCGGCGGGGGGCTCACTATGTCGATCGAATACTGAAAGGCGCCAAACCGGGCGACCTACCTATTGAACAGCCCAGCAAGTATCTGCTCGCTGTTAATCTCAAGACAGCTAAATCGCTCGGTGTCGAAATCCCGCCGGCTCTTCTCGCTCGCGCGGATGAAGTCTTTGAGTAGGATCGCATAATTTCCGTGACTGGCCCATCCGCGAAGTGGTCGCGCGCCTCGTTGAGGTCCGGACACGGGAGTAAAGCGGATTAGCTCTGCGCACACTGAGTTTTCGCATTTTGACCAAGGCAGACATCGGCCCTGATTTGACAATCGCCATGATGAAGGCAGCCTGCTAATCTCCCCGACGTGTGTGGCCTATAGCGACTGTAACCATCAGCGCTGAGGTACAACTATGATTCCTAACAGGGCGCCTCTTGCCGCGATTGCGGTTCTTGTCGCTTCAACGGTCTCTGTATCCGCATTGGAATCAACCGTGACGGCGAGGTCGTCGCTGTCGCTGGAAGCGCTCTGGCAAACAGTTGGCGATTTCTGCGCGACGGCCCTATGGAATCCGGTCGTTGAGGACTGCGTCCTCAGTACAGATGGTCGGGACTCGAATAACTCGCGCCGCGGATAACGAGTCCGCTTTACCCCACTCAGCCGACATATGAGCTGAAATTGCACAAGGTCTGCGTCGCACCAACAACAGACGCGTACGTTGCAGCAATTGCGTCGTATTCGATCACCTTGTCGGCTGGCCAGAAACGGTCTAGAGTTTTGTTCGTCGCCCGTGAAGAATTCGGAAGCGATTGATCTGTCGCTGTGATTTGACGTGAGCAAGTATTCGATTGTGCAAGAAA
>NZ_JBBIAM010000153.1:0-20210 GCF_054185185.1 Bradyrhizobium sp. UFLA05-153 | reverse complement strand
TTCTTGCACAATCGAATACTTGCTCACGTCAAATCACAGCGACAGATCAATCGCTTCCGAATTCTTCACGGGCGACTTCGATAACCGCAGCGTTCGTGATGGTGCCGCGAGCACCTCGCGATCATCGAGGCTATTGCTGAAGGTGATGCTCCGCCGGCGTTCACGCGCATGCGCGCAGGCGGCCGCTCGGGCGCTTTGATCTTGCCCGGCAATCACCGGCCATGGCCGCGACTGGCGACGATCGGCTCGCGCGGGTTCGCCATCCGCGACAAGGCCTCGATGAAGATCGGTTCCCACGCCCTGATATGACGCCGGAGCAGATTGGCGAGGGCGTCTTCCTCGCCGGCCATCGCAAGCTCGATGATCTGATAGTGCTCCGCGGCGGATTCGTTCTGGCGGGCAAGACCCGCACGCGACTTGATGCCGTAAAGCCGCATCTGATCGCGGAGCCCCATCACCATTTCGGTCAGGCGCGCATTGTCTGCGGCTGCCGTCAGCAATTGGTGAAAGGTGCGATCGGCTTCGAGGTAAAGCCTGATGTCCTCCATCTTGACCGCACGGGCGACCTCGTCGGCAAAGCGAACCAGCTCCTGGAGATTTTTCTTCTTGCGCGCGACGATGGTCGCTGCGTGGAGCTCCAGCACCTCGCGCAGATCAAAGAGATTGCGAAGCTCGGTCAAGGTCGGCTCGACCACCTTGAAGCCCCGGTTACGCATCGGCTCGATCAACCCGCTGCGCGCCAGTTCGAGCAGTGCTTCCCGGACCGGGGTCGTCGACACGCCAAGGCTCGCGGCAAGCGTCGGCACGGAATACATCGACCCCGGCATGCTCTGGCCGGAAATAATCTCCGTGCGCACCTGCTGCAGCACCTGCTCCCGCAAATTCTGGTCCATTTCATTCCCGCTTCGTCGGCTCCGGAATCATCCGGCTCGTCCGCGGCACAATAGTCGCGTTTGGCTACGGCACAATAAATGGGCTTGACGAAGGGTATGCCGCAGATGAAACTGTGTAGCGCTTTACTGTAATGCGCCACTATTGACCCTTTGGAACGGTGCGGCCTCCCCTATGGCGCAGCGCGTACCCGGCTATTGCACGCTCTGCCGATCCCGCTGCGGCTCGAGCATGGTGATCGAGAATGGGCGACTGATCGGTGTCGAGCCGTTGTCCGGACATCCGACCGGCGGAGCGCTGTGTGCGAAAGGCCGTGCCGCGCCCGAGATGGTGCACAGTCCGCGCCGGCTGACCAAACCGCTTCGCCGGACGGCGCCACGGGATGCTGCCGATCCCGGCTGGACCGAGATTTCCTGGGACGAGGCGCTGGGCGAGATCGCCCAAAAGCTTGGCGATATCCGCAAGACATCCGGTGCCGAAGCGGTGGCCTTCGCCCTCACCACGCCGAGCGGCACGCCGATGGTCGACAGCTTCGAATGGGTCGAGCGATTCATCCGCTGCTTCGGCAGTCCAAACCTGGTCTACGCGATCGAAATCTGCGGCTGGCACAAGGACTTTGCCCATGCCCTGACTTTCGGGCGCGGCATCGGCGTTCCCGATTATGAGCGCGCCGACGCTATCGTGCTATGGGGACACAATCCGGCCCGCACCTGGCTTGCCCAGGCAACACGCGTCGCCGATGCAAGGCGGCGTGGCGCGCGCGTCGCGGTGGTCGATCCCAAACCGAACGGATCCGGGCAACAGGCCGACATCTGGTTGCGTATTCGTCCCGGCGCGGACGGCGCGCTGGCGATGGGCGCGATCCGGCACCTCATCACGACGAGATCGTTCGACGCGGACTTCGTGACGCGGTGGACCAACGGACCGCTGCTGATCGACACCGAGACGGGTCGCTTCGTTCGCGCGAGCGAACTCTGGGCTGATCAAGCAAACGACAATTTCGTTGCGCTGGACAGGTCCGGAGCGGCGCGCGCCGTCGATACCCGCGTTGCGGCGTTCGATCCCGGCAGCTGCGAATTGGATGCTCGGGTAACGCTCACCGCGCAGAACGGTCGTACGATCGTTGCAGCGACAGCCTTCAGTCTGCTGACTGCCGAGGCAGCTCCCTATACGGTCGCTCGTGTGGCCGAATTGACCTGGCTCGACGAGAGCAAGATCACGGCCTTCTACGAGTTGTTCGAGAGCTGTCCGCGGCTCGCGTATCATTCCTGGACCGGCGTCGGCCAGCACACCAACGCGACCATGACTGAGCGAGCCATTGCGACGCTTTACGCACTCACTGGCGCCTGCGACAGGCGTGGCGGCAATGTCTGGCCAGCACCGCCCCCGACGCGAACCGTCAACGACTACACCTTGTTGCCGCCGGAGCAGCAGGCCAAGGCGCTCGGCCTCAGCGAATTGCCGCTCGGACCGCCAAGCCGGGGTTGGATCACGGCACGGGATTTCAGCCGCGCGGTTCTGACCGGCGAACCCTACCGGGTCGAGGCGCTGATGAGCTTCGGCACCAATTTCGTGGTGTCGCAGGGTCACTCTTCGCGTAATCGCGAAGCTCTGCGCGCGCTCGACTTCCACGTCCACGTCGATATGTTCATGAATCCGACGGCCGAGAACGCCGATATCGTGCTGCCGGCAAACATGCCGTGGGAACGAGACGCCCTGAAGATCGGCTTCGAGATCACGCAGGAGGCCGTCGAAACGATCCAGTTCCGCCCGCAGATGTTGCCGCGGTTCGGCGCGTGCAAGGCGGACTATGAAATTGTCGCCGAACTTGCGGTCAGGCTCGGCCTGGCCGATGAGCTTTTCGGCGGCGATATCCAGGCCGGCTGGAATTATCAGCTCGCACCACTCGGTGTTACCGTCGAAGAGTTGCGCCGCCATCCCGAGGGCCTGCGTTTCCCTCAACTCCTTCGTCACGAGAAATACGCGCTGCCGCAACAGGATGGCACGGTTGCGGGCTTTGCCACCGCCACCCGCCGCGTCGAGATCTATTCGGAGTTGATGCTCGAGCATGGCTACGCGCCGTTGCCGGGCCATATCGAGCCTGCCGAAAGTCCGCTCGCTGAACGCGCCGACAGCCGCTTTCCGCTGGTGCTCACGACGGCCAAGAGCGGCTGGTTCGTCCATACTTCACATCGTCACGTCGCTTCCCTTCGCAAGAAGACGCCCGATCCGGCGCTCGAAATCAGCCCAACGCTCGCAGCGGGACGTGGCCTCACGGACGGTGACTGGGTGATCGTCACAACCTCAGCCGGCGAAGTCCGGCTGCGCGTACGGCTAAACGAAGCGCTCGACGACCGCGTCACTGTCGCCGAGTTCGGCTGGTGGGAGGATTGTCCGGCACTAGGACGCGCCGCAATTCAGGCAGCCGGATCGCCGACCTCGAATATCAACGATGCCTTGAGTGACGCGACACGCGATCCGGTCAGCGGTTCGGTGCCGCTGCGCGCCACAAGTTGCGACATCCGCAAGGACGAGGCTGCGAGCCGCGGTCACTGGACCGGCAAGCGCGGCTTCGCGGTCGCCGCCATTCGCCGCGAGGCCGACGATGTCGTCGCGCTGGAGCTTGCGCCGCGCGATGGCGGTGCGATTCCTGCGTTTCGCCCGGGACAACACGTGCTGCTGAGCCTGCCGGGATTCGATGCTGCGCGCGCCTATTCGTTGACCGGCCACGACGACCGAAATGTGCTGTCGATCGCGGTCAAGAAGCGCCGGTCCGACGATTCCGGATTTGCCGGCCAAGCGGTTCACATTTCCGATCGCATCCATCGTCTGGCGGTCGGAGATGAAGTTCAGATCGAATCGCCCAAGGGCATTTTCACTCCACCGCTGCAAGGACGCCGGCCCCTGATTTTTCTTGCTGCCGGAATCGGCATCACGCCCTTTATCAGTCACCTGGAGGCGCTGGCGAGACAGCGGCCAGCTGAACGCGTCGCCCGGGTCCTGCTGCTCCATGGCTGCCGCAATGGCGGCGAGCATGCCTTCGCCCGGCGGTTGCGGGAGCTCGCAGACCTCTTGCCGGAGCTCGAGCTCGTGACGGCGTATTCGGCCCCGCGCGCGCAAGATCGATGCCCCGCGGATTACGATTACGCGGGCCGGCTGGACCTGTCGGCGATCGATCCGTTGCTGCCGCTAAGCCCCCTCACCTATCTCTGCGGCTCGCCGGACTTCACGACATCAATGGCGACCCGGCTGATCGAGCGGGGCGTCCCCAGCTTCGACATATTCACAGAAGCTTTCGCGTCACCCCCGAATGTGCCGCGGACGCTGAAGCCGCAGACCGTCCACATCGCGGACGGTGACAGAAGCTTCACCTGGACGCCCGAGCTCGGAACGCTTCTCGATGCGGCCCAGGCGGCCGGTCTGTCGTTACCCAGCGGCTGCCGGGTCGGCCAGTGCGAGAGCTGCCTCATGCGCGTCGTCGACGGCAACGTCGCACGGCTCGACGGCGATCACAGCGCGACCGATCAGTGCCTGACCTGTCAATCCGTTCCGCTCTCGGAACTCACGCTCGCACTTTGATTGGCAATGACGAAACAGACGCAACATCAACGCGACTATGGGGGCCGCAATGACCGACACGACAGATAAAGCCATCTTCCTGGACAAAGGACCAACGCAAGCCAACCCGCTTGCAAGATTCTCGCAGTACATGGTGAGCTTTGCCGAGCGCTGGTTTCCCGATGCTTACGTGTTTGTGCTGATCGCCGTTGTCGCGGTCGCACTCGGTACGATCGCGCATGGTGGCTCACCGCTTGCGGTCAGCCGCGCCTTCGGCGACGGCTTCTGGAATCTCATTCCTTTCACCATGCAGCTGGCTCTGGCCGCCGTCGGAGGCTACGTGGTTGCGATGTCCCCGCCTGTCTCAGCGTTGATGCGATGGCTGGCCGGCGTCCCCTCCAGCGCGCGCGGCGCCGTGGTTTTCGTCGGCGTGCTCAGCATCCTTCTGTCACTTCTGAACTGGAGTCTGAGCCTGATCTTCTCGGGCCTCTTGGTGCGCGAAATCGCCCGACGCAAGGACATCAAGCTCGATTATCGCGCAGCTGGTGCGGCAGGCTATCTGGGTCTGGGCTGCGGCTTCACGCTCGGCATCACCTCTTCGGTCGCGCAGCTTCAGGCGAACGCGGCAAGCATTCCGAGTTCGCTGCTGCCGATCACCGGTGTCATCGGTTTCGCCGAGACGATCCTGACATGGCAAAACCTGGTGACGATCATCGTCGTGACCGCACTGTCCGCGGCGATCTGTTACCTGACGGCGCCAACTGAGGCGCTGACCAGAACCGCAGAGGATCTCGGCGTATCTCTCGGCGACGACCGGATCGAGCCAAAGAAGCCGGCACGGCCGGGTGACTTTCTCGAGTTCAGCCCCGTTCTGACCATTCTGATCGTGGCGCTGGCATCAGGCTGGCTCTGGCAGACCTTTCAATCCGGCAATCCGCTGATCACCCTGTCGGGCCTAAACACCTATAATTTCGTGTTTCTGGTGCTTGGCATTCTCCTGCACTGGCGTCCTCGCAGCCTTCTCGAGGCATTTTCCAAGGGGACGCCGAGCATCTCGGGCCTGCTCTTGCAGTTCCCCTTCTATGCCGGAATCGCCCACATGCTGACCAAGGTCCCGAACGGCAGCGGTCTGACGCTTTCCGATACCGTCGCTCACTGGTTCGCAAGCGTCTCGGTCAACTCGACCGTTTTCTCCTTCCTGATCGGAATCTATTCCGCGGTGCTCGGTTTCTTCATCCCGTCGGCCGGCGGCAAATGGATCATCGAGGCGCCCTACATCATGAAGGCGGCCAACGAAATCGGAGCTCATCTGGGCTGGACTACCATGGTCTACAACATCGCCGAGACGCTGCCGAACTTTATCAACCCATTCTGGATGCTGCCACTGCTTGGCGTGCTCGGGTTGAAGTCGAAAGACCTGGTTGGCTACACCTCCGTGCAATTCTTCGTGCACTTCCCGATCGTCATGATCTTGGCTGCGATCCTGATGACGACTTTCACGTACCACGCACCAATTCTGCCGTGATCGATCGTCGAACCTGACAATGCGGGATGTCGGGATCTCTCCGACCCGACATCCCGGTCGCTCATGTCCGCTCCCTCGCCGCCATCTGTACCGCCAGAATTGCCCCGGTTTCGGGTCTGCGCTCCGGACGACGAGGCGTCCTCATCTCAGGCGTCGCGTTTCATGATCCATTCGACCGCCGGACTCGGCACGAAGCGCCATTTGCGCAAGGGGCCGGCCATGACGTTGAGATAGTACATCTCGAAGCCATAGGGCGCGCCGCAGGGATGGTGCCCGCGCGGAACCAGAACCACGTCGCCGTCATGCACGGCCATCGTCACGTCGAGCTGCAAATCGTCCGTATAGACACGCTGAATGCCGAAGCCGACGGATGGATTGATGCGGTGATAATACGTCTCCTCGAGATAAGTGATGCGCGGGAAATCGTCCTCGTCGTGGCGATGTGAGGGGTAACTGGACCAGTGGCCCGCGGGGGTGAAGACCTCCGTGACTAGCAAGCTGTCGCAATAGTCCTCGTTCTCCATCGCGATATTGTTGATGTAGCGCGTATTCGTCCCCTTGCCGCGCTCGGTCAGACGGATCCCCTGCGGGTCGATCCGGCGTGCCGCGTGCAGCCCCTTGCCAGGGGCCGAACACACGGCGATCGTGCACTCGGTTTCCGCGGTCGCCTCCCAGGCCGCACCGTTCGGCAAGTAGACGCAATGTGGCGGCGTCTTTTCAAAGACGTTCATGCGCTCGCCGAAACTGCCCCAATCCTGCCCACCGCCAGTCACGGAGGCCTTGCCCTCGACCATGACCAGGACGACCTCGCGATCTCCCGTCGTTTCCGCGGCACGCTCGCCCGGACGCAGCCGGTAGAGCGAGAAGCCGACATAGCGCCAGCCCGCCGATTGCGGCGTGATCTCGTGCACCTTGCCGTGTGTGCCAAAGGGCTTGCGTAGCAATTCCGCCATGTGTCTCTCCCGACGTGCCGCACGGTCGGCGGCATGACAACCGCTAGAGCATGATCCGGAAAAGTGTGAAGCGGTTTTCCGAAAAGATCATGCTCAAACAATAATCTAAAGCGCGATGACGGTTCATCCCAATCTCATCGCGCTTTAGTAGTTACGCAAGCCCGACGCGGGCGGCAATTTCCTTCAGCGAGCGCAAGCCCATGCCCTGATATTTCAGTGGCTCGCGAACGAGGCTGTCCTGCTCGGCCTCGATGACGATCCAGCCCGAATAGCCATGTTGGGCGGCGGTCGTCAGCACCGGCTCGAAGTCGATGCAGCCTTCCGGATCGCCCGGCACCGTGAACGCGCCGCGCCGCACGCCCTCGAGGAAACTCAACCCTTTCTCACGCACCTCGCGCATGATCGGGGGGCGAATATTCTTGCAATGGATGTGCGTGATGCGGCCGATATATTTGCGCACGACCTCCATTGGATCGGCACCTCCGAAGAAAGCGTGGCCGGTATCGAATAGCAGCCGGGTATGGGGACCGGCCATCTCCATGAAGCGGTCGATGTCGGCTCCGCTTTCGATGATGGTGCCCATGTGGTGGTGGTACCCCATCTTCACGCCCTGATCGTGGGCGTATTTCGAAAGCTCCTCATATCCTTTCGAAAAGCGATCCCATTGTTCATCGGTCATGATCGGACGGTTGTTGACCGCTTCACCGTCATTGCCATGCACCGTGTTCGAGCACTCGCACGCGTTGACATGATCTCCACCGGCAGCCCTCACCATGTCGATGAAGCTCTGAAGGTTCCTCTTCTCGGTGTCGATATCGTTCACGAGAATATTGGTCGAATGCCAGCCGGCGGCAAAACGCAGGCCGTATTCGGCGAGCTTCGCTTTGAGCGCCCGGCCATCATCGGGCATCTTGTGGCCCTTTTCGATGCCGTCAAACCCGATCGTCCGGCAGTCTCCGAGGCAGTCTTCGAGCGAGAGATGGTCGCCGATGCTCCAGTCGTCGTCGTTCGACCAGGCGATGGGGTTGGTACCGTACAGGATCATGAGAGGCCTCAATCGAAAGTGCGTTGAAATTGTGAATTGACTGCGTAGCGTTCTCGCGCGTGCTCCAGACGCTCTGGACCGCCGGCTTCGGGCACCGCGACGTCCCACCAGTGACCGCCGGCGCCGGTGCCCGGCACGGGATCGGTGTCGATCAGGATGACGGTTGGCTTGGTCCGGCCGCGCGCGGCGACGATGCGGGCCTCGAGATCGGCGATGCTCGTCGCCTTCTCGGCGTGGGCGCCCATGGAGCGGGCATGGGCGACGAAGTCGATCTCCGGCCCGCCCTCGATGGCGCAGTCCTTGTAGAGATTGTTGAACTCCGCGCCGCCGGTCTCGATCTGCAGACGGTTGATGCAGCCGTAGCCCCGATTGTCGGTCAGAACGATCGTGAAGGGCACGCGGCGCATGACGGCGGTGGCAAGTTCGGAATTCGCCATCATGTAGGAGCCGTCGCCGACGAAGCAGATGACCTCCTTATCCGGCGCAGCGAGCGCGATGCCGAGCGCGCCGGCGACCTCGTAGCCCATGCAGGAATAGCCGTATTCCATGTGGTAGCCACCCGCGGCCGCCCGCCACAGAACCTGCAGCGCGCCCGGCATGGTGCCGGCGGCGCACATGACGACCGTCTTATCGGTCGCGACCCGCTGCACCGCGCCGATCACCTGCGCGTCAGTCGGCAGCACGTTGGCCATCCCCTCCGGCGCGCCGGTAACAGCCTTCACTTTGGCGTGCCAGGCGGCGCGCGAAGCAGCATCCGGGGCTTGCGCTTTGTGGTCGCCTAGCAGGGCCGAGAGCTGTTCGAGCGTTACTTTGGCATCGCCGACCACACCGATCGCGCCGTGCTTGGTGGCGTCGTAGCCATGCAGATTGATCGAGACGAGCTTGCGGGCGCCGTTCTTGAACAGGGCCCAGCTGCCGGTCGTGAAATCCTGGAAACGCGTGCCGACGCCAACGACGAGATCTGCCTCGGACGCGAGCGCGTTGCCGCATTCCGAACCCGTCACGCCGGGCGAGCCGAAGTTCAGAGGATCGGTCCAGGCGTTCGCCCCCTTGCCGGCCTGGGTCTCGAGGAAGGCGATGTTATGCTTCCTGGCAAAAGCGGCGAGCGTCGCTTCGGCGCCGGCATAGATCACACCGCCGCCCGAGATCAGCACCGGCTTCCTGGCCGCGCGGATCAGGCTCGCGACCTCCTCGACCTCGCGCGGGTCAGCCAGCGGCCGGCGGATGCGCCAGACCTTGGGCTCGAAGAAGCTCTCCGGATAATCGCAGGCCTCGGCCTGAACGTCCTGGCAGAAGGCCAGACACACCGGGCCGCAATTCGCCGGATCGGTCATCACGGCGAGCGCGCGCGGCAGCGCGGTCAACAACTGTTCGGGCCGCGTGATGCGATCGAAGTAGCGCACCACCGGCCGGAAGGCGTCGTTGGCCGAGACCGTGCCGTCGTCGAAATCTTCGACCTGTTGCAACACCGGATCCGGGCGACGGTTGGCGAACACGTCGCCGGGGACGAGCAGCACCGGCAGGCGGTTGACATGCGCGAGCGCCGCCGCCGTCACCATGTTGGTGGCGCCGGGGCCGATCGACGAGGTCACCGCCATTGCCCTACGACGCTTCATGGTCTTGGCATAGGCGATCGCCGTATGCGCCATCGTCTGCTCGTTCTGGCCCCGCCAGGTCGGCAACGCCGTGCCGATGCCGTGCAGCGCCTCGCCGAGACCGGCCACGTTGCCGTGACCGAAGATCGCCCAGACACCCTCGATGAAGCGTCCGCCTTCTTCGGTCATCTGCACCGAGAGCCAGCGCACCATGGCCTGCGCCGCGGTCAGTCGGATCGTCTTGGTCATGCCGCCTTCTCCCGCGCCGTCGCGCGCGCCTCGTCCCAGATCTCGCAGAGCCGGCGGTAGCGCCGTGCCATCTCGGCGACCGCCGCCTCGTCGGACGTCTCACCCTTGAACCACGCCCGCGCCACCTCGCCAAAAATGGTGCGCCCGACCGCAAAGCCTTTTACTAGCGGGAAGCCGGCGGCGACGCGGAAGCTCGCGGCGAGTTCGGCCTCAGGCGCATCGAGACCGAGCATGACGATGCCGCGGGTATAGCGGTCGTGCTCTTCGATCGCCTTGCAGGCGGCATCCCAGGCGGCAGCGCTTGCCAGCGGTTCGAGCTTCCACCAGTCGGGATAGATTCCGGCGGCGTAGAACTGCCGGATCAGCGTCGCCATCGTCTCATCGTCGACCGCCCCGACCTTCGAGGCCACGATCTCCAGCAAAAATTCGAGATTGTTGCGCCGTGATGCCTCAAACAGGCGCTTGACGCTCTCCTCCTGCGCGGCGCGCGTCGCCGCGTCGTCGTCCGGATGGCAGAAGCAGAGCACCTTCACGACGTTTTCGCGCGCCCACTCACCGAGGGCCCCACACTCTGACCCCAGCTCCGGCTCGAAGGAGAGCGGCCGCGAGCCTGGCCGTTCGCAGGGCCTGCCGATCCAGAGGCCCGAACCGGAGGCGGCGTGGAGCGCGCGCCGACCGATGCGGTTGTCGCAAAGGATGCCGTAGCCGGGCTTCCCGCCCTGCACCTCGAGCGCGGCCACAAGGCAAAGCTCCTTGAACGCGCCGCCCCTGGCGAGCGTGTAGCCGTCCATCTGCTCGAGCTGCGAACGGTGGTCGAAGGCGAACACCCGGCATTCCGACCAGTCGCCCGACCGGTTGGTGGCCCAGTGGATCTGTTCGAGCTCGGTGTCGTGGCGCAGCGCCTTGACCTTGATGCCGCGCTTCAGGAAGAACTGCAGCTCCTCCCAGGACGGATAGGCCGGCGTGCAGCCGTGGCGGCTGACCGCGAAGGCGCCGCAGGCGTTGGCGTATTCGAGCGCCTTCGGCCAGCTCGCGTCGTCGAGCCAGCCGCGCAGGAGCCCGGCGAAGAAGCCGTCGCCGGCGCCGAGCACGTTGAAGACTTCAATCGGAAATCCCGGGCCCATCTCGCCGTCGTCGAGATTGTCGGGGATGGCGGCAGCGAAGGCGACTGCACCCTTCGCACCGCGTTTGCAGACGAGCGTCGCCGGGGTCAGCGCGCGGACCGCCCGGAGGGCCACGACCGTGTCGATCGAACCGCCAGCGATGTGAAACTCCTCCTCCGTGCCAACGATCAGGTCGAAGAGATGGAGCGTGCCCTGGAGCTTCTTCGTGACCGCAGCACTTTCGATGAAGCGGCTTTCACCTGCGCCATGGCCGGCGAGGCCCCAGAGGTTCGGGCGATAGTCGATGTCGAGCGCGGTGCAGGCGCCGAGGGCGCGGGCGAGTCGCAGCGCTTTGAGCACGGCGGCTTCGGTGCGCGGGTTCGACAAATGCGTGCCGGTCGCCACGACGGCGCGAGCATCGGCGATGAAGGTTTCCTCGATGTCGTCCTCGGAGAGTGCCATGTCGGCACAGTTCTCGCGATAGAAGATCAGCGGGAACTGGTCCTCGTCGCGGATGCCGAGCAGCACCAGAGCGGTCAGACGCGTAGGGTCAGTCTTGACCCCCTGCACGTCGACGCCCTCCCGCTGGAGCTGCTCGCGGATGAACCGGCCCATGTGCTCGTCGCCGACGCGGGTGATCAGCCCGGACTTCAGCCCGAGCCGCGCCGCCCCGCAGGCGATATTGGTCGGAGAGCCGCCGATATACTTGTTGAACGATCCCATGTCCTCGAGCCGGCCGCCCACCTGCGCGCCGTAGAGATCGACCGAAGACCTTCCGATCGTGATGACGTCGAGTTTCTTCATCGGCCAGCTCCTCGTCAGCGGTAGAGCGACGGCCGGTCTGCCATCTTGATGGCGACGGGCGCGCCTTCCCTTTCCTGTGCAGCGACGCAGGCATCGGAGGTGATCGCTGCGACATAGCCGTCCCAGGAGCTCGGACCCGTTGCCGTCCCCGCCGCGGCTGCTTTCAGGAAGTCCTGAAGCTCGACGTCATAGGCCGCGACGAAACGGTCCTTCCAATCGGTCAGGATGTCGTTCTGCAATTTCGCACCGAGCCGCAGCTCGACCGCCATGGGTTCGGGCAGGCACGCGGTTCCGTCCTCGCCTACGATTTCGCACTGGATGTCATAGCCGTAGTGGCAGTTCACGAATATCTCGACGTTGATAAGCACGCCCTTCTTCGTCTCGAGCACCACCACCTGCGGGTCCCGCAGCTTGGCATGCGACCGCGCGGCTCGGCGCGGAAACAGCACACGGGCCGAGACGTAGTCGTCGTCCAGCAGCCAGCGCAGCACGTCGATCTCGTGGATCAGCGTGTCGTGGATCGCCATCGGCGTGACGTAGACCTCGGGCACCGTGGGGTTTCGATGGGCGGCATGGACCATGATCGGCGCACCCGTTCGCGTCCGGATCGCCTCCTTGAGGGCGACGTAGCCCGCATCATAGCGGCGCATGAAACCGACCTGCACGAGCCGGCGGCCGAGAGCCGCCTCCGCCTCGACGATCCGCCGCGCGCCCTCCGCCGTCGTGGCGAGCGGCTTCTCGCAGAAGCAGGGCTTGCCGGCAGCAATGGACGCAAGAACATATTGCTCGTGCGTCGCGCCCCAGGAGGTGACGAGAACTGCATCGACGTCCTTCGCCGCGACCAGCTCCTCCCCCGTCGCGTAGATCGCCGCATCCGGCGCCACGTCCGCCTTGACGGCCTCCGCCGCCGCCCGGTTCACGTCGGTGACGGCAACGATCCTGCCTCCCGCGAGCACGTGATTGATCCTGCGGGCATGGTCGCGGCCGATGGCTCCCGAGCCGATCACGCCGATCTTGACTGTCATTGCTGGTCTCACTTTCTGTTCGGTGGTGTTAGAAGCCTGCTCGCCGCAGGAAATCGCGGCTGGCCGCGAGATCGCCGAGGATCGAGCCGGTATTGCGGGGATCGCGCTCCTGCTCGATCGTGATGTAACCGCCATAGCCGATGTCGCTAAGCAGCGTCCGGATGGCCGGATAGTCGATAGAGCCCTTGCCGATCGGGCACATCACGCCCTTGGCGCAAGCATCGAAGAAACGGATACGCTGGTTCATCACGGTGCCGAAGACGCCTGGGTCAATGTCCTTGAAATGGATGTAGTCGGCGCGCTCACGGTATTGCCACAGCATGTCGACCGGATCCATGCCCGCATAGGCGAGATGACCGGTGTCGAGGCAGAGGCCGGCTAGCTCGGACGGAACATCCGCAACGATGCGCTCGATCTCGTCGGCGAACTCGATGTAACCGCCGACATGGGGATGGATCACGGCGCGCACGCCGTATTTGTTCCGGGCGAGCGCTGCGATGGCGCGAATGGTCTCGACCATGATTCGCCAGCCGTTCGCACCAAGGCGCGGCGCGCGATCCGAATGGCCGGCTGCGAAGTCGCGCACGTCGTGTCCCCAATCCATGACCGTGAGGTAAGGCGCCTCATGACGCTGGCCATCATGGGTCGCGGGTTTGGGAAGGCTCACGATCAGCGCGCAGATCTCATCAGTTTGCCGGAGCAGATTGTCACGATTTTCCGGAGAGACCAAATCATCGAAGATGGTCCCGGCGACGATGCTGAGCCGGTGGCGCTCAAGCGCGTCCGAGACCCGGGCCGAATCGAGGGGCAGGTAGCCGTAGGGCCCGAGCTCGAGACCGCCGAACCCGGCCGCGGCCGCTTCGTCAAGCACCTTCTCCCACGCCGGCAGATGGGGATTCCTGACGTCGTCGACGCCCCAGCAACAGGGGGCGGTCGTGATAGTGATCGGCTTGATCATCCCCGACCCCTCAGTGGAAATCCACCCACACCGAACCGGCATCGGCCGAGCGTACGCAGTTCTCGATCCAGCGGACGCCTTCGGCGCCGTCCTTGAGACCCGGATAGATCAGGCCATCGAGCGCTGCCTGGTCGCCTCGCCGCTTCGCGTCGATCGCCTGCGCGAGGCGCAGATAGACGTTCGACCAGGAGTCCCCAAGACCTTCGGCGTGCAGGGCGCCCATCCGATCGCTGCCAAGCGACAGCTCGTCGAGGTAAGGCATGCCGTGGCTCATGAGTTGAACCGGCCGGCCCTGAACCTCATACCAGAGTTCGTTGGGATGGGCGTCACGCCAGATGAGGCTACCTTGCGAGCCGACGATACGGATCGTCTGCGAGTCCATCGAGCCTGCACAGACCGACGAGCACCATAAGCGGCCGACGGCACCGTTGTCGTAGTGGAAGAGCACATAGGCGTTGTCTTCGAGCGGCGCGCGCGACTTGATGAAGCTCTGCCGGTCGCACAGGAGCCTGGTGACCTTCATATGCGGCAGCACCATCTGGCTCATGTAATAAGTGTGCGGAGAGGTCGCCAAGCACGAATGTCGGCCCGCTCGTTGCGGGGTTCGTCCGCCACCTCTGCGCTTCGGACGCGTTGGAATCGTCAGCCGAATTGAAACCGTGGATGTAGCAGAGGTCGACGATGCGGATATCACCCAGCACGCCCTTGGCGACCATGGCCCGCATCTGCAGGAGCATGGGAAAGGCCGAATAGCTGTAGGCAACGCCGACGATCAATCCCTTGTCGCCCGCGAGCCGCTCGATCTCGCGGCATTCCTCCATTTTGAAGAAGAGAGGCTTCTCGCAGATGACGTGAAGTCCGGCCATGAGGCAGGCTTTCGTGATCTCGAAATGCGTGTGATTGGGCGTGGCCACCGTGACGACCTCCACCCCATCCGTTCGCCTCGCTTCTTCGCCTATCAGGGTCCGGTAGTCGGGATAACAGCGCTCACCATCGACGCCGATATTGATCCCGAAATCCCGCCCGCGTGCCGCATCGACATCGAAGGCGCCGCACACCAGCGTATAGGCCGTGTTGTCCCGCAGCGCGCCGGTGCGGTGCTTGTAGCCCACCTGGCTCGTGCGCCCACCGCCCACCAAACCCCAGCGAAGCGGTCGCTGGATCACTCTCTCGCCGTTCAGCATGGACGCTCCTCGCTTTCCGTTCCGACTACTTCTTCCGGAACACGGTCACCGCGAGATCGCCGGCCTGCATGGCCGCGAGTCCGTCCTTGGTGCCGTCAATGCCGCCGACGAGGATCTCCTTCGTCGAGAGGCCCGCAGTCTTGATCGACCCGATGCCGCCGATCGCCATCTCGTCGTTGTTCGGGATGAAAGCATCGAACTTGAGCCCGGCCGACAGCCAG
The DNA here is from genome assembly GCF_054185185.1 of Bradyrhizobium sp. UFLA05-153. Classification (NCBI taxonomy): domain Bacteria; kingdom Pseudomonadati; phylum Pseudomonadota; class Alphaproteobacteria; order Hyphomicrobiales; family Nitrobacteraceae; genus Bradyrhizobium; species Bradyrhizobium sp. UFLA05-153. Next base: position 5,099 of record NZ_JBBIAM010000153.1, on the reverse strand, counting down.
TTGGTCATGAGGTCGGCCGCCTGGGTGCGCGACCAGTTGGCGGCCTGCTTCTCCACGATCTTCATGAAGCTACAGTCCGGAGTGGCGATCACATCCTCGATGTCCTTGGTCCGCTGGCGGGCCGCTTGGTTCGAAAGTTCGCCCATCATGACGACAATCCGGGCTTCCTTCTTGCCTTTGTCCTTCAGTGCGCGGCAGATTTCCTTGGTTTCAAGCGTGCCGGACTCGGCCTCGTTCGAGCCAACGAAGGCCTGATTGGACGGAAGCTTTTCGAGATTGACCGGCATGCGGTTGACGAAGACGAGCGGGATGCCGGCGTCCGCCGCGGCCTTGCTCATCGCCGCCGTGGCGTCGGTATCGACCGGGTTGACGATGATGGCATCGACTTTGGCCGCGGCGAAGTTCTGGATCTGGTTCAGCTGCTTGCCGACATCGTTCTGTGCGTCTTCGATTTGCAGCTTCACGTTCTGCTTCGCGGCACTGTCCTGGATCGCCTTGCGCAGCACTGTCAGAAAATTATCGTCGAACAGGGCCATCGAGACGCCGATGTTCTCGGCCAAGGCCGATCCGGACATGAGCGCCGAAATGGCGGCCGCGAGCACAAGCTTCCTCATTATTTCCTCCCGTTTTTCTGCGTGGCCGGCGTCCACGCTGATTACGCCGGTCGTGTTTTCCGCCGCATGCCGGCGGCTGCCGTTACGCTGGCGTGAGAGAGACCCTTTCGTTCAAGAAGCCAATTGATCGACGCAGCGCGCTCTCCGGATCGGCCAGCGCGTGCACTGCCGGAGAGAAGGCCTCGTACGAGATCGGTCCGGCATATCCGGCTGCCAGCAGAGCTTCGATCTGGGCGATGTTGCCGAGCCGGTCCGCCTCGTCGACGAGAACCCGGTGGGCATCGCGCATGTCGGCTACCGCGAGATCGACATCGACAACGCCGGAGACGTGGACGATGCCCGTGTATTCCGGGAAAAGGGGACCGCCGCCGGCGAGGTGATGATGGAAGGTGTCGTGAACGAGCCTGTATTGGCGCGCCACACCGAGACTCTCGATCACTTCGATCGTCTCCGCCTTGCTACGGAGCGAGGAAGTTTCGAAGCCGAGCGGCTCGACAAGGGCGATCATGCCCGCCGCCTCCAGCATGGGCGCGATCTCACGCAAAGCAAGGCGCAGGTTGCCGATCCGCTCGCCCGCGCCGAGGCCCCGGCCGTCGTTACGCGGAATGAGACTGATGGTCTCCGCCCCGCAAGCCGACGCCGTCCGGATCAGGGCATCTACAGCGGCGCGACGGGCATCCGACCAGTCGTTGAGCGGATAGACCTGTGACAGGCCGACGATCCGCAACCCCTGGTCCTTGGCCTTGGCGGCCACGACGCCGGGGGCGTCGCCATTGAATAGCGGCTGAGCCAGATCATTGCGCAGTTCGACGCCAATGCAACCGAGCCGCTTGGCAAGCGCAAAGAGGCCCTCGTAGCGCAGCCCCGGCACCGTCATGTGATTGATCGCTATGGGCAGCATGTCCGCCTGTTCCTCCGGCCTGTTGATGTCTGCTTGTTTATTCGGCGTGTCGACGCGAGGATGTAACGATGCTGAAGCAGTGAACGTCAAGGAAAGTGGGGTATTTCACGTCATTGTATGACGTATCCTGACGTATTTATGAGGCGACGCCACCACGCTAGCCGTGATAGCCATCAGAACAGATGTCCCCCGCTTTTCCGATAGATGAACCTCATTTCTCGCCCACTGACTCCAATGCTCATTCAGTCGATCAAGCTTGACGCGCCGTAAAAGCATCAATACGTTGAGGCTAAATGATGTAAATTACATCAGGATGAGCGGTGCAAATGGCTGACAGACCGACCATCATCGACGTGGCGAGGGAAGCGGGTGTCAGCCCTTCGACCGTCGACCGTGTTCTCAACGGGCGCCAGAACGTCCGCTCCGACACTGCGCACCGCGTCTTCGCGGCCGCCGTACGAGTCGGCTATCACGCCACGCGGCTGATCGAGCAGCGTCTGAACCCGGATCTGCCGAATTTCCGGCTGGGTTTTTTGCTGACCAAACCGGAGCAGAGCTTCTATCAGTCGATGGCGCGGCATCTGGAACATGCGGTCAAAACCGCTCCAGGCATTTCAGCGCAGGCGATCATCGAGTTCTGCCCGACACAGACAACCAAGGACATGGCGCAGATGATGCGCGCGATCGGCTCCCGGGTCGATGCGCTGGCCGCCGTCGCCGCCAATCATCAGGACACCACTGCAGCCGTAACCGATCTCAAGGCGGCCAGCGTGCCGACAGTCTCGTTGCTTTCGGACTACGCCCAAGGTGAACGCGCAGCCTATGTCGGACTTAACAATCTCAAGGTGGGGCGTGTCGCGGCCTATATGCTTGCGACGGCCATGCACGAGCCGGGAAAAGTCGCGGTCTTCGTCGGCGGTCATCGCTGGCACGGGCATGAATTGCGAGAAACAGGCTTCCGCAGCTACTTCCGAGAATACCACCCAAGATGCACAGTGCTCGATACTCTCGTCAACTTGGAGACACCTCAACTCACGCATGAAGCGACGCTCGACCTGCTCGAGCGCCACTCTGACCTCAAAGGATTGTACGTTGCCGGAGGCGGCATGGAGGGCGCAATCTCGGCTTTGCGCGAAGCGCGCAGGCCGGGAGAGGTCAAGCTCATCGTGAACGAGTTGACGCCCGAATCCCGGGCCGCGCTGTCTGATCGCTACGTATTGTTGGCGGTCTGCACTCCACTTGAGGAGTTCAGCAGGGATCTCGTGTCTTTAATGGTCAATGCCACGCGGGGCCCCGGCGAAAGCCTACCTGGGCAGCGCTTTCTGGAACCTCATCTCTATCTGCCGGAATCGCTATGACTGGGGAATAAACCCACTGGCGCCAAACAGTACCTAAATCCAGCGCGTGGACGAAGGCATTGAGATCAAGCTTCAACCCACCTCGGCAGAGCCAAGCGGCTCGCTAGTCGAATTGGACCGGCTCGGATCCGGGATAGGAATGAGCGACGAACTCGCAGAACGCGCGGGCCGCCGGAGAAAGCTCTGCCTTGCTCTTCCAGGCAAGCCCGACATCCATGGTGTGGACATCGTCATCGAGCGTCTTGAGATCGATACGATGTCCCTCGAGCGACCACGGACGATAGACCATGTCCGAAAGGATGGTGATTCCCATGCCGGTCGCGACCATGCTGCGAACGGCTTCGACCGACAGAGTGCGGAAGATAACGTTTGGCACGTGCGTCGTGTGCTGCCAGTAACGCATCGCGGAGCGCTCGGCTTCGTCGACGGTCAACATCAGATAGGGCTCGCTCGCCAGATCTGCCAGCTTGATGCTATCTTTCCGGAGCAGCGGATGATTGGCACAAGTCCACAAGCGACGCGGCGAACGCAGCAACAGCCGCGAACGAATGGAGTGCCGGTCATGCAGATTCGAGACGAGCATGACCGCCGCATCGACACTGCCGCTGATCAGACTCTGCTCGATCGCATCGCGCTGAAATTCGTGCAGACGTATCGTTATACCTGGAAAGGAACGCCAGAAGCGGGACAACAGCGGCGGCAAGAAATATCCGGCAACGGTGTAGCTGACGGCCACGTCGACTGTGCCGTCAACCTGCGTTCCCCAGCGATGCGGACCGCGCATCGCATCTGACACACTCGCCTCGATGGCGCGGGCGCGTTGCAAAAACTCCTGTCCGTCGAAGGTCAGCGTCACGCCGTTCGAGTGACGGTCGAACAGCTTGCGGCCGAGCTCGGCTTCCAGCGCCTTGATCGAGGCCGTAACCGCCGACTGCGTCACGTTCAGAGCGGCCGCGGCCGCCGAAACGCGTCCTGTTTCGGCCGTCGCGATGAAATGCCGAACCTGACGGAACGTCAGAGACATCAAAATTTCCGATATCAGCGAACGATATTTCGAATTTTACAATCACCCGGTGGAACGGAAAAATCAATCCATCGGTTCGCGGATAAGAAGGCGTTGAGATGATGTCCGGTGGCTCGGAGTTGGTCGCTCGCGATGTCAGCGTCCAATTCGAAGGCTTGAAAGCGTTGTCCGGCGTTACCCTGACCGTACCGCGGGGACGTATCACCGGGCTGATCGGCCCGAATGGCGCCGGGAAAACCACCCTTATCAATGTACTTACAGGTTTTCAGCCGGTCGGCATCGGTAGCGTCGAACTGGAGGGCGAACCGCTCAACGGCATTGCGGCGCACAAGTTGCGACGCAAAGGCGTGGCGCGGACTTTCCAGTCGGGCCGGCTTTTCCGCGACCTGCCGGTGATGGACAACCTGGAGGTGACCGGCGTCGGCCTCGGCCAGGCCCGTCGTGATGCGATGGCGGAGGCCGAGCGTGTCCTGGCCTGGCTCGGCATTTCGCATCTGGCCAATACCATCGCGGGTGCCCTGCCCTACACGGACGAGCGGCGTGTCGCCATCGGCCGCGCCATCATGTGCACGCCGCGCTATCTGCTGCTCGACGAGCCTGCGGCGGGCATGTCCGAGCATGAGAGCCACGATCTCGCCGCGATCATCCGGCGGATCGCGGGTGAGCTCAACGTCGGCGTGCTCCTGATCGAACACAATATCGGCCTCGTTCTCGAGCTCTGCGAGCGCATTTTCGTCCTCGACTCCGGCGAAATCATCGAAGACGGTACACCCGCGGAGATCCGCGACAGCGATGCGGTGCGACACGCCTATATGGGCACGCAGCGCGACGAATTGATTCCGCCGATCGTCGCTGAAGAGGTGGTCGCGTCATGACGCTGCTCGCCGTCGACGATATCACGGTCAGCTACGGGCGCTTGACGGCCCTGCGTGGGGTCACACTGAAAATCGACGAAGGCGAAGTTCTGTTCGTGACCGGCCCGAACGGCGCCGGCAAGTCGACCTTGCTCAACGCGATCGCGGGCGTCGTGCCGCCCGGATCAGGCTCCATCACGATGGACGGCGTAAAAGTCGCGGGCGCATCACCGGAAGACATCGCCCGGCGCGGATTCTCGCTGGTGCCGGAGGGGCGGAACGTCTTTGGCGCGCTGACGATCGAGGAGAATCTGAAGGTCGGCACCGGCATGCCTGTCTCTTATACAC
>NZ_JBBIAM010000152.1:0-21046 GCF_054185185.1 Bradyrhizobium sp. UFLA05-153 | reverse complement strand
GTATAGCTCGCCCATCCCTAGTCATGTCGGTCATTTACCTCCGTACAATTGAGAACGTTGTGGCTGACGGACTAGCCTCATGACCGATCGGGAAAGGTCGATAGTGCTGCTGCTGGCGGCGATCGCGAACGAACCGGATCTCAAGCGTACGGTTCGAGCGGTCTCACCGACAGACGCAGGACGAAAGACCAAGCCGCTGCGTTACCCGGGATGTCGGCATGAGAGTGAAGCTCTGCGACCGTTGCGCGTACGTTCCGCAGGATCTGGTGACCCATTGCGACACCTGCGCCGCGCTTCATCCGTGTGCGGGCTGCGACGGCGAAACGGCGATTTCCGCGATCCAGCGCACGTGAAATTCGAAGAAAGAGAACGGATAACGGAACGAGGGAGAGAACGATGTGCGACAAGTCCGAACAGTTAGAGCGCCGTCCTTCAGACCAGAGCTGTGCCGTTTGCAGCAGGCAGTTTGGCTTGATCCGATACTATTCCTGGCGAACGGCGGTCTGCTCCAAGAAGTGTCTCGATCGTTTCCGTGCGCGCAGCGAACGCGACCGCCGCTGGCTGTTTCGAGCTCGGGTGGCGTGAGGCAGCCGGAGAGGTTGGCCGTTCAGCAATTGTGATCCCGGAGGCTGCGTGTGAACCCGTCGTGCAAGCTCCTCTTATCGGGCGTTCTCCTCCTTGGCCTCACAGCGGCGGTCCAGGCGCAGGAGGTTGGGCAAGGTGCTGCCCATCGCCAGCATCCTCCTCAGGATCAGGCTCTGCACGAAAAGTTCTATTCGACCTGGCACATGCCGGATAACCCGGCGCTCAGCTGCTGCAACAGCGCGGACTGCTACCCGACCGAGATCAGGTACGAAGACGGCAAGCTTTATGCGCGCCGCAGGGAAGACGGCAAATACATCCCGGTCCCTGCCCAGAAGGTGGAGCGGCACAGGGACAACCCGGATGGCCGCAACCATCTTTGCGCGCCGCCTCCCGCGCTTTCTCCGCTGGATACCGTCTACTGCTTCGCATTGGGAGGTGCCACATGAGGTTCGCCTTCGTCTTGGTGAACGACAGGACTCCGTTCCGGCAAACCTGGTGCTTGCAGTGCCTGGAGCGCATCGGCGGAAGCTATCTGCGCGAGATCGGGACGCGTCTGCCCTATTGCGACTATGAATGCTACGCGCTGTTCCGTGAGGCCGGGGCGGAGCGGCAGGAGCGCGCGAGGGCGGCGTCATGAAGTTCGTGGTGGTCAATCACGAGCCGCCGTCGCGCGAGGCTGCGTGCAGCACCTGCTCGCAGCCGCTCCAACCCGGCTATATCCGGCACGCGCGGACGCAACGCCGTTACTGTGACCATGATTGCTACCGCCGAAACGAGCTCGCGACGCTGATGATGGAGTGGTCGATGCCCGGCCTTACCGGGACGCGGGCCACCGAGAACATCGCGACCGTCGCCAGCCGCGCCATCGAAGTCCTCTCGGTCTTGGGTGCGGTATCGTGCTGGAGCTCCACGATACAGATGTGGACGTTCTCGCGAGCATTGACCGACGCATTTTTGGGAGTTCACGACCTGATGGCGACGGAAGGAGGTGATAGCGAGCCGCGCGATTGAGCCCACGCAATCGAGCCCGCGTAGGGCCGCAGTCACCAGACCTGAGAGGCGCCTCGTCCAGCCCCGGAGGCGTCGACCAGCGAGGGTGGGTTAGCAGATGGCGTACCAACCACGCCCCCTCCACATCGTGGTGGGCTACGCTTCGCTAACCCACCCACGGCTCCAAGGGGCACTTCGAGAGTCAATCCGTCTGTCAATCCGCGCCCGTGAAGCTCGCAGGCGTTGCCGTTGCAGGCCTTGCGCGGACCTCTTGCGTCACCACGCGCCCGTCGGACTTCGCCGCCACCGCGCCCGCGTCCTCGAACCGCGCGCGGTAGACCAGCACGTTCTCCATCACACGCTGGACGTAGTTGCGCGTCTCCGATAGCGGAATTCGCTCGACCCAGTCGACCGGATCGATCTTGGGGTCGCGGGGATCGCCGTGGGCCTGCACCCAGTCCCTGACCCGGCCGCGGCCGGCATTGTATCCGGCGAAGGTCATGATCTGGTTGCCGCGATATTCCGACAGCAGCGCGCTGAGCTCGGCCGCACCCATCTGGGTGTTGTAGACGGGATCGGAGACCATGCGATCCCAGTCGTAGGTGACGCCGAACCGTTTTGCGGTGTCGCGCCCGGCCTCCGGTGTGACCTGCATCAGCCCGACCGCGTTGGCAGCCGACTTGTCGCGCTGGTCGAAGGCGCTCTCGGTCCGCGCCACCGAATAGATCACGCTCGTCTCGATCTCGGGCGCGACCTGCTTGTGCGGGGGAATGCCGATCGTCGGGAAGGCGTAGTGGTCGAGCGCGAGCCCGCGGGCGAGCGCCAGCTTGCCGATCTCCAGCATTGCGTGAGCGTCATTGCGCCGGCCCGTGAGCTCGCCGAGCGCTTCGAGCGCGGCAACGTCGGTGCTCTCTCCGGCAAAATCGGCGACGAAGGAGAACGCGACGTCGCGCTCGCCGACCTCGTAGAGCATGTCGGCTGCACGCACGCGCTCATCCGAGGGCTGTGCCGCGTCGGAGGCGAGCACGGGCGAGGGTGCGCGCAGATCGATGCGCTCGAGACCGAGCCTTGCGCGTGCGAGCTGGCCGTAATAGGCGGTCGAATAGCGGGCAGCAGCCTGGTAGCTCCGAAGCGCGTCGGAGGCTGCTCCCAGGGCTTCCGCTGCACGGCCGCGCCAGTAGTGCCCCCGCGACAGCGCGATCGGATTGACGGAGCCTTCGTCAATCGCGGCAAAATGCATCAGCGCCATCTTGGGATCGTCGAGATAGCGCAGCGCAATCCAGCCGCACATGAAGTGATAGTCGACGCGGTAGACCTCCATCGCCGGAACGGCGGCCGTGCGCACCACGTCGTAGGCCATCCTGAACTTGCCCTGGTCGAGCAGCTTGCGCGCCAAGAGCCGGCGCTCGCGCCACCAGGCGTCGGTGTCCTGGAGCGCCATGGTGTCGGGAGAGGCAGCAAGGATGACCTGCGCCGCATCGTCGATACGGTCCTTCAGGAGGAGCCATTGCGCGCGGCACAGCGTGTAGCCGAGATCGCGGCGCGCATCGGCCGGCACGTCCTCCAGATAGTCCTTGGCCTTGTTCTCCTTGCCGCTGACCGCGGCGCAGGCCTTCACGATCGCAAGCTCATCGCTGCCGAGACGCTTTGCGGCGCGCCGTGCCGCGCCGTATTCCCTGGCGCCGAGCCGCTTGTCCATGCGGGCGCGATGATCATTCGCGGTCAAAAGCTCGCCGAAGACTTCGTAGACGTCGCTCTCTGTGCGCTCGGACAGTTCCTCCGCGCGCCAGGCGTCACGCACGAGCCTTGTGGCTGCGTCGCGATTGCCCTCGGCCAGCAGCACGCGCGCGAGCGCGAACTTTCCCTTGGGGCTCTGCGGCCGGTCACCGGTGAACTTGTGCACGGTGGCCGGATCGCTCTTCTCCTGCCAGAGCCGCGCCTCGGCGCGGCGGCGGAACGAGGCGATGCTCGGCCAGTTGGGATTGGCGGCAATGAACGCGACGTAGCGGTTGAAGTCGGCGGTCGTCTCTGAGTGCCGCAGGATGAACCACTCGGCGAGCTTTTGTCCGGCGGGATCGGCGATCCGGTTCCTGGCCGCGGTGGCGTCATCGGTCTTGGCCTTGCGCGCCAGATCGATCGCGTCCTTCAGCGCGGCGATGTCGCCGGTCAGCGGCGGCCTCGAGGGCTTCTCTGACGGTTCCTCGTCCTGCGTCTTCGATTTCCGTTTCGCCTCGGCATGCTTGCTGTGCCGATGCTTGCCGGCCGCAGCGCTGCGCTGCTTGCCGGCCTTCGCCTCATGCGTCTTCTTCGGACTGGATTGCTTGTTATGGCTTTTCGCCGCCGCCTCCGTCGAGAAGAGCGCGAGTGCAGCCATGGTGAGGAAACACGCAAGCGAGCGTAGGCACTGGTTCATTCCATGGTCCCCCTGCGAAACCATCAGTACAAACCAAGATCCGCGACGTGATGCGGGCTTGAGCGACTCAAACGATAGCACGGCCTCGTTTGATCGATGTCACGCTCAGGCAACATTGCGGCAAAAATGCCGCCGAAATCGAACCGGAAGGCTTTTGCAACTCACGCTCCGTAGGACACCGGGCGCTCCGTGAAACCGTAAATGCGCGTTAACCTTTGACGGGCCCTGCGCCGGCAGCTGTCGTGAAAAACCTGCGAAGCAGTCTTTCAGGCCAGATTGCGCGTGTTTCAGGTAACGGTTCCGGTGTATGGAGGTCAAAAGGTTCCTCAAGCCAAAGTGCCCAAGCTCGCCATGCCGATTTTCAACCAGTCGATCAGGCGCAAGATCGTCGGCATCGCCCTCGGGCTGATCGTGCTGATGGTGGTCACCTCGATCCTGTCGATGGTGATGTCGAGTCGGGTCGGGCACCTGCTCGACGAGCTGACGGGCCGGTACATTCCTGCCTATGGCGATCTGGCGCGCGCCAATGTCCGCTCGCTGGAGCGGGCACTGGCATTGCGGCGCATGGTGATCGCCAAGATGCAGACGCCGCCGGATGAGGAGGGGTTTGCAACCCGCTTGCGCGAGTATCGGGAGTCGGACACGCAGGTCGTCCAGGAGGCGGACACCGCGCGAAAGCTGATCAATGCGATCATCGAGGATGAGAGCACGCCGTCGGACAACGCGGCGCTCGGCCGCATCGACGCCAGGATCGAGAGTGCCGTCAACGAGCTACGCCGCGAGCTTTCCGAGGCTGACGCAAAGCTCTTGAAGCAGCTCGATGCCAAGGATTTCGCGGCGGCGCGCGATACCATGGCCCATGTCGATGCGCTGCGCGATCTCTTCACGCAGCGGATTGATGCGATCCGCGCCGACATGCTGGCGCAGGTGTTTGTCAGCACCTCGCAAGTGATCCGTCACCAGCGGCAGGCGATCGTGATCTCGGGCGTCGTGACTGCGCTTGCGGCGATCGTCGGGCTTGCCTTTGCGCTGCTGGTCTCGAGCGGCATCACGCGTCCGGTGCGGCTGTTGCTCGCCGGCACGCGCGAGGTCGAGGCGGGCCGCTTCGATCATACGATCAGCGTCTCGACGCAGGACGAGATCGGCGAGCTCGCCGCCGCCTTCAACCGCATGATCGAGCAGCTGCGCCGCAACGAGCGCATCCGCGAGACCTTTGGCCGCTACATCGATCCGAAGGTGGTGCAGGGACTGATCGACCGGCCGGAGGTCGCCGTCGACGGCCAGCGGCGGGTGATGACCATCATGTTCTGCGACATGAGCGGCTTCACCTCGATGAGCGAGGGCATGACGCCGCGCGGTCTCGTCAAGGTCATGAATCACTATTTCACGGTCATGTCGGAACCCATTCGGGCCAACCGAGGGGTCATCGACAAATATATCGGCGACGCCATCATGTCCTATTGGGGCCCGCCCTTCATCGAGGAGGCCGAGCAGGCGCAGCTCGCCTGCCATGCCGCGCTCGACATGGCCGACCAGGTGCCGGCGCTTCAGAAACAGCTCCCCGATCTCCTCGGCATCCGCGCCATGCCCGCTCCTTGCGACCTCAGGATCGGGATCGCCACTGGCGAGGTCCTGACCGGCAGCATCGGCTCGGAGCTGATGATGAGTTTTACCGTGATGGGCGATGCGGTGAACCTCGCCTCGCGGCTGGAGGCGGCGAACAAATTTTATGGCACCCGCATCCTGATTTCGCAGACGACGGCCGCTGCACTCGGCGCGAGCCTCGAGTTGCGCGAGATCGACCGCCTTGCGGTCGTGGGCCAGAGCCTGCCGCAGCCCGTGTTCGAGGTGATGGGCAAGGCCGGCGCGCTCCCACGGGAGCAGATGAGCCTGCGGGCGCACTATGCCGAAGGGCTTGCGGCATACCGCGCTGGCCGCTGGGACGAGGCCCGGAACGCCTTCAACGCGGCGCTGGAGAGCGTTCCCGGCGATGGTCCGTCGCGCACACTGCTCACCCGCGTCGACCGGCTCCAGGCCGATCCACCCGCCGCCGATTGGGACGGCGCCTGGCGGATGGAGCATAAATGATCCAAACGCGTTGCTTCGAATGAGTTGAGCCGGTCCAGTTCCGCCTCAAGGTGTGCTATGAGTGCGCCCGTAATTTTACGGGGGTGATGCATGAAGAAGGGCGATGTGATCTGTCCGCATTGCAAAGCGGGCTTTCGGCGGCTTGAGCTCGCGACGGAGCCGCCAACGACCGGGGAGTACCGCTGCCCCGCCTGCGACGAGGTCGTGGAGAAGTTCGACGGTCTCGCCTTCGTGGCCTACCGTTTGACGATCCAGCCCTCGATGAAGGGTATCCGCGCGTAAGGTCACGTCCTTCGGCCGCAACCATTCGTGCCGGTGCAGCGCGTCAACATCCCAAAGATGCAGAAAACCCAAAGCGCTGCCCCGGCGAGACCGCGCCGGGTAAAAAATTGATTTGGTCAGATAACGATGTTGGCGGTGACTTATTTCGCGAGCTTACCCTGATCGTTCTTCGAAGGCGTTTTACGGGGACACGCCGATGACGGAACTTCAGGACAGGCTGGAACGGTTTGAGACGCTCACCGCCGAGTGCGAGCTGATCGCCAAGCTGGCGACCGACAGCGCAAAGCGCGAATTCTATCTCAAGCTCGCGGATCACTATTACGAGCTGGCGGCCGAGGCGCGGCGGGCGATTGCGCCCAAAGCCGCGGCGTGACGCGGGCCGAAAGCCGTTCTTAACACTTGGCGCGCATCCTCTTGGGATGTGAGGGCAGATCGCGTGCCGCGATTCCCCACAGATGGGAATGCTGGAGGCTGTTGCCGTGCAGCGGCTCCAGGAACTGTCGCTTTGCAGGTCATCCCATGCGGGTTGTTGTAATCATTTTGCTTTCACTCATGACGGCGGCCTGCGAGCCGGAGCAGGACATCACCGGTTCGACCGCCGCTTGCCCGCTGCGCAACTACAGCTCCTACAATGCACGCGACATGAATCAATGTGTCGCCGCCTGCAAATCCTGCGACCACGGCACGACGGTGACCTGCACCACCTCGTGCACCCTAAAGGGCGCGCGCTGAGGGGGCGTCGCGTCCTCACCGATCGGGCAGCACGGGCTCCGCATGCGAGATCATTGAAGCTTGGCGGACAACTCGCCTAATCGCTGGATGAGCCATTGCCGCTCCGCCGGTGGGGGATCGAGCGCAAGGACCACCTGGTACTCGGCACGGGCCTCGTCTGCTCGTCCAGTTCGCGCCAACAGGTCGGCGCGCACTGCGTGGTAAGGGCCGAATTGCGCGAGACCCTTGTCGTCCAGCGTGTCGAGCTCTGCGAGCGCGACATCTGCTCCATCGAGCTCGGCGACGGCAACGACCCGATTCAGGCGAACGATGGCATCATCTCGAACCCTGAGAAGCTGATCATAGACGTCCCGTACGCAGCCCCACGGTGCCGGCTCGGACAGGTTCGCGCGTGTGCACCAACACGCCTGTAGCTTTGCCTGGAGCGTGCGCGCGCTTTCAGGCGCAAGGCGAGCCGCCTGCACCAGGAACGCATCGGCGGCGGCGATCAATTCGCGGCTCCACAGCGCAGGGTCCTGCAAGGATAGCGGGACCATCATTCCACGCGCATCGGTCCGTGCCGGACGACGGGCCTCGGCATAGTGGAGCAGCGCTGCCAGTGCGTGCGCCTCACCTTCGTCGGGCATGAGATCGACCAGCATGGTCGACAGGTGCAGCATCTCGGCCGCAAAGCCCGCGTGTCGCGTCAGTCCGGCCGCGTCCTCATGGGCTTTGGAGTAGGCGACTTCGAGCGTCGACAACATCGCTTCCAGCCGCTCGGACCAGTATTCCGGCGCCGGCAATTCGAATGGAACGGCGGCATCGGCGATCTTGCGCTTCGCCCGCACCAGGCGTTGAGCGAGCGTTGCCTCGTCGATCAGGAACGCGCGCGAAATTTCGCTCACGGTCAGCCCGCAAATGAGACGGAGCGTCAAGGCCGCTCGCGCGTCCGGAGCGACGGCAGGGTGGCAGCAAATGAAGATCAGCCGTAGTCGCTCGTCCGGGATGACGTGGCGATCGTCGATCATGACTTCCTCCGCGGTCGGATCGGGTGGCGGCGGATCCGGGACGAACTGCCGGCGCGTCCGTTGCCGGCGAAGCATGTCCACCGCCACCCGCGAGGCGACCCGATAAAGCCACGCCGCGGGGTCGTCCGGCACGCCGGTTTCTTGCCAGGCGCTGAGGGCGCGTACGCAGCTTTCGGAGAAGGCGTCCTCGGCCAGCGACAGATCGCGGAACCGTGCGACGAGCGCGGCCGTGATACGCCCGCTCGCCGCCCGAAAGACGCGTTCGATGGCTGATCCGTTCACGGCTGAAGTAGCGGCCGGATTTCGATCGCGCCGTCCTGGAGCACCGGCACCTTCTTGGCGATCGCGATCGCTTCGTCCAAATCGGCCGCCTCGATCAGGTAGAAGCCGCCGAGCTGCTCCCTGGCTTCTGCAAACGGTCCGTCGTGTACGGTCTTCTTCCCTGCGCTAGTGCGGATGGTTGTGGCCGAAGGCGTGCTCTTCAGGCCAGCTCCTCCCAATCGCCTCGCGCCGAGCTCCTGGGCAAACGCCATGTGCTTGCCCACGATCTCCTCGATCTTCGATCCGGATTTGTCGGGACCGTAGAAGGCTTCGTCCTCATAGATTAACAGCGCATACTTCATCTCTCGCTCCTCTCGCGCAAGGTTACATCGGCATGCCGCGTCGCGCGACATCGGGTTGGAGACGCCCGGCCGTCAGACGGATCGACATCGAGCAAAAGATTTTTTCGGGGGAGGTGAGGTTGGCGTCCGCCGGTGCGTCGTCGTCACGGATTCCACAATCGATGCAACGCGCGAACGTTGTGATCCCCGACGCAAGGCCGTCCTGGCTCTGAGCGACGCATGGCGTCGTCAACGCAATCCATGCCCGCGCGACGAAATACAGCAACTGAATGAGTGCCTTACCGGTTCGACGGCAACTCATGGCCCGCTCCATTCTTCACTGAGCGAGCCCCCGTGGCTCGCCTGAAAGAGAGACGTGCTGCCGCGACAGATATCGACACGCGGGACAAAAAAATCGCAGCCCGGATATGAGCGGAGGCGATTTGCTCGGCGATTTCGGCGCCGTGGTCCAGATGAACCGAGGGAGACGCCGCGAAGCGCAGCCCGATAACGGGCGTCACGACACCCAGGGTGACCCCGGACGTCGCCTCGCACATGCGCGCGACGGTCTAGAAATTATCCGGTGAACTGCAAGTCTTGCTTCCCGAACGCCGGCGCCCGGCCATACATCATTGCTCGCCACAGCCATTCGATCGGACCGTAGGCAAAATGCGTAAGCCAGAGCCGGCTGACCACCACCTGTGCGGCGTAGATCGTCACGACGAGAAGCAGGCCGGCCGCCGAGCCGAGCCTGCCGAACAACCCGAGGCCGTAGCCGTAGAAGATCAGGCCGAGCACGACGGACTGTACGATGTAGTTTGTGAAGGCCATGCGTCCGACCGGCTCGGCGAAGCGGAGCAGCTTTGCGCCGGTTGATGTCTGTTCGGCAGCGATCACCAGGGCGGCGTATCCCGACGCCAAAACCATCTGGCTGGCCAAAGCCGCAGACGGGTGCGTGTGCCGCGCCAACACCAGGCCGCCTGCGACGGCCGCGAAGCCCGCGATCGCCAGCAGGTTTCGGCGTCGTCCGGCCACCTCAGTGAACAGCCCGCTTCGCCAACAGAGAATGCCCGTCAGGAAGAGGCCGACCGTGCGCGGAAACACGTAAAGATGCAGCGGCAGAAAGGCCGGGAGTTCCTGCACGCGCAGCGCCAGCACCTCCGCAAAGCTCCCGTTCGCGTAAGTCTGGTTCGCTGCGTTCACGAGCGCCACCAGCACGTACCGATTGGGAAAGCTGATGAGGGGCGGCAGCATCGGTTGCAGCACATAGAAGATCAGGAAGACCGCCGCCGCGACCACGACCATCCAACGCGGCGCGAACAGGAACGGCAGCACGACGAGGCCTGCCAGTGCGTATTCGGTGAGGATGTCGCCGTTCCAGATCAGGACCAGGTGGATCACGCCGAACAGCAGCAGCGCGAGCAGCCGCCGGACGAGGAGGCGCGTCCGTCGCGCAGAGGTGCCGAGCCGGTCGAACTGGATGGCGAGGCCCACGCCGAACAGGAACGAGAACAGTGCGAACGCCTTCAGGTCGATGAACAGCGCGAGCGCCGCGTCGATGACGCCGTTCAGCGTTGGGTCCGGGCTTGAGGGGAGAAGCTGCCGGAATATCGAGACGCGAAACTCGGTCTCGAGGTTGATCGCCAGCACGCCGAACAGTGCCAGCCCGCGCAACGCGTCGATCGCGCCCAGTCGATGCGAGGGATCCGTCGGCGCGTTCGCCATTGTGAGGTCGGTTGCGGATTCCACGGCGACGTTGATGAGGCCAGCGGCAATGGCGAAACGCGCCGCGAGAACGAGAAGGCTTGTCCTGCTCCAATCATCCGTCATGAGTTGCGACTCAGCCAGAGGAATATTCGTGGTGGCGGCGAGGTTGGATGCGCGCGAGTCCCTGCAATATCTGAGGTTGTGAGGTGATATCCCAGGACGGTATCAGGGTAGCTTCAGTCGTGTCCCATGAGCCACGATTGTGCTGTCTGCGCAACACTCCTTCCGGATTAAACCATCATTGCAGCCCGTTCTCATCAGCGCCGCTTTTTGGCCACACCCCTCCATGAATAAAATCTCCATAAGTTTTTCAGGGGCTGCGACGCTCGCGACGGCGAAGGAAAAATCCCAGGGTTCATTCAAATCTTGGGTGTCGTTTTCCGGGTCTGACAAGGGTTGTCCGAGGAAACTGGTTTGCGATGGACGCCAAGACGAACATCAAGCAGAGACTGCCGAGCCGTCACGTGACGGAAGGCCCTGCACGCGCGCCCCATCGCTCGTATTTTTACGCCATGGGTCTGACCACCGAGCAGATCCACCAGCCCTTCGTCGGCGTCGCCTCCTGCTGGAACGAAGCCGCTCCTTGCAACATCGCCTTGATGCGCCAGGCGCAGGCGGTGAAGAAGGGCGTGGCGTCGGCCGGCGGCACCCCACGTGAATTCTGCACCATCACCGTCACCGACGGTATCGCCATGGGTCATGACGGCATGCGCTCCTCGCTGCCGTCGCGCGAATGCATCGCCGACTCCGTCGAGCTGACAGTGCGCGGCCACGCCTATGACGCCCTCGTCGGCCTTGCCGGCTGCGACAAATCGCTGCCGGGCATGATGATGGCGATGGTCCGTCTCAACGTGCCCTCGATCTTCATCTATGGCGGCTCGATCCTGCCCGGCAACTTCCGCGGGCAGCAGGTTACCGTTCAGGACATGTTCGAGGCCGTCGGCAAGCACTCGGTCGGCGCCATGTCGGACGAGGACCTCGACGAGATCGAGCGCGTGGCATGCCCCTCGGCGGGCGCCTGCGGCGCACAGTTTACCGCCAACACCATGGCGACAGTCTCGGAAGCCATTGGGCTTGCGCTGCCGTACTCGGCCGGCGCTCCTGCGCCCTATGAGATCCGCGACGCCTTCTGCACGACCGCGGGCGAGAAGGTGATGGGCCTGATCGCTGACAACATCCGGCCGCGCGACATCGTCACGCTGAAATCCCTGGAGAATGCCGCCGCTGTGGTCGCGGCTTCTGGCGGCTCGACCAATGCTGCGCTGCACCTGCCGGCGATCGCGCACGAGGCCGGCATTAAGTTTGACTTATTCGACGTCGCCGAAATCTTCAAAAAAACACCTTATGTCGCGGATTTGAAGCCCGGCGGCCGTTATGTCGCCAAAGACATGTTTGAAGTTGGTGGCATCCCGCTTCTGATGAAGACGCTGCTCGACAACGGCTTCCTGCACGGTGATTGCCTCACTGTGACGGGCCGGACGATCGCCGAAAATCTCAAGAGCGTGAAATGGAATCC
The DNA here is from genome assembly GCF_054185185.1 of Bradyrhizobium sp. UFLA05-153. Lineage (NCBI taxonomy): Bacteria > Pseudomonadati > Pseudomonadota > Alphaproteobacteria > Hyphomicrobiales > Nitrobacteraceae > Bradyrhizobium > Bradyrhizobium sp. UFLA05-153. The sequence goes on along the minus strand of NZ_JBBIAM010000152.1, from coordinate 9,064 downwards.
GCACCAGGACGTGGTGCACCCGGCGGACAAGCCGATCACCGTCACGGGCGGAGTGGTTGGTCTGAAGGGCAATTTGGCGCCAGAAGGTGCGATCGTGAAAGTCGCGGGAATGTCCAACCTCAGGTTTACCGGTCCGGCGCGCTGCTTCGACCGGGAGGAGGACGCTTTCGACGCGGTCCAGAAGCGCACCTACAAAGAAGGCGAAGTCATCGTGATCCGCTACGAGGGCCCGAAGGGTGGCCCCGGCATGCGGGAAATGCTCCAGACCACGGCGGCGCTGACCGGGCAGGGCATGGGCGGCAAGATCGCGCTCATCACCGACGGCCGGTTCTCGGGCGCCACCCGCGGGTTCTGCATCGGCCATGTCGGGCCTGAGGCGGCGATCGGCGGACCGATCGGGCTGCTCGAGGACGGCGACATCATCGAGATCGACGCAGTCGCCGGCACTCTTAACGTAAAATTGAGCGACGATGAGCTGGCTCAACGCAGGACCAAATGGCGTTCCCGCGCGACTAACCATACGTCGGGTGCGCTGTGGAAATATGCTCAGCAGGTAGGACCAGCGATCGGTGGGGCAGTGACCCATCCGGGCGGCGCGCACGAGAAACAGTGCTATGCGGACATCTAGGCGTACCATAGTTGCGTTTGTGTTGGGGGCTTCCGCGCTGGCCGCGCCGGCGCTCGCCTTCGACGGTGCGCCGGTGAATCCGCAGGATGCAGCCATCCCGGTGGTCTCGCCGGCGCCGGGTAGCGCCGCAGCGCTGCGCAAGGGTTTGCCGCCGGCTGCAACCAATCCCGATGCTTCCTTTACCGCGCTGCAATACGCCGCCGAGGGCGGCCACCCCATCGCGCAGTGGAAACTCGGGCGGATGTACGCCAATGGCGAGGGCGTTGCGCAGGATGATTTGCGCGCCTTCGACTATTTCAACCGGCTCGTGAACGCGCATGCGACCGACAGTCCGTCGCTGCCCCAGGCGCCGATGGTGGCGAACGCCTTCGTTGCGCTCGGCCGCTATTATCTCAACGGCATCCCGAACTCGAAGGTGAAGGCGGATCCGGAGCGGGCGCGCGAGCTGTTCTCCTATGCGGCAGCCTATTTCGGCAACGCCGATGCGCAGTACGATCTCGCCCGGCTATATCTGAAGTCGCCGGACGCCTCGCGCGATGCCTTCACGCAAGGCGCGCGCTGGCTGGGCCTCGCCGCACAGAAGGGCCAGCACGAGGCGCAGGCGCTGCTCGGGCAAATGCTGTTCAACGGCGATCGCCTGCCGCGGCAGGCCGCGCGCGGCCTGATGTGGCTGACGCTGGCGCGTGACAGCGCGGGTCCAGACGAGACCTGGATCAAGGAAAGCTACAACCGCGCCATCGCCAAGGCCTCCGATGACGACCGGGCGATGTGCCTGCAAATGCTTGAGCAGTGGGTGCAGGGCCGCCGGGAATAATCGGCAGCCTTACGCCGCCTCGAGATCCAGATCCGCCCACACCGGCACGTGGTCCGACGGCTTCTCCCAGCCGCGCACATAACTGTCGATCCCGACATTGGCGAGCCTGTCACTCGCCTGCGGCGACATCAGGAGATGGTCGATCCGCAAGCCCTGGTTCTTCTGCCAGGCGCCGGCCTGGTAGTCCCAGAAGGTGTACAGCCCGGGCTCGTCGGTCACCGCCCGCAGCGCATCAGTGAGCCCGAGGCCGAGCAGGGACTGGAAGCTCTCGCGCGTCTCGGCCTTGAACAGGGCATCTTCGGTCCAGGCCGCGGGATTGTGGACGTCGCGAGCGGCGGGGATCACGTTGAAGTCGCCGGCGAGGATCAGTGGCTCCTCGGCCTTGAGACGCTCCTTCGAATACTCAAGAAGCCGCGACATCCACTTGAGCTTATAGGGATATTTCTCGGTCCCGACCGGATTGCCATTGGGCAGATAGAGGCAGGCGATCCGCATGACACCCTGCTTCAGCGTTACCACGCCCTCGAGAAAGCGGGCGTGCGCGTCCTCATCGTCGCCGGCAAGCCCCGACTTGGTCTCGTCGAACTTGAGTTTCGAAAGCAGCGCCACGCCGTTGAACGTCTTCTGCCCGTGGGTGACGACGTTGTAGCCGAGCGCCTCGATCTCCAGTCGCGGGAATGCCTCGTCGACGCATTTGATCTCCTGGAGGCAGACGATGTCGGGCGAGCACTCCTTCAGCCAGGTCATCAGATGCTCGATCCGCTGCCGGACCGAGTTCACGTTCCAGGTGGCGATGCGGATCGTCATGCAGGGGTACTCCAGGCTGGGGCACCGTTAGAACAAACTGCAAACACTGCCGTCAAGGACGGCCGGTCGGGAAGCACAAAATCTCCCAAGAAATTAACCCGGCTTAAGCGGGAGCTCTGCCATTCATGCCGGAAAAGGTCCTGACGGATGGGATGGCCCGGCAACTCCCCAGATACCACTGAGCCGCGCAACGGCCTGATCGGCGCGTTCCTCTATTGGCTCGGCGGCTTCGAGATCGAGGACGGCCTGACGGCCGATCTCAGCGAGCGCGAGATGCGTCGGATCCGGGCCAAGCAGGTCGATGCGGTCACGCAGCTAATTCCGGTGACCATGGCAGTGAACATGCTCACGGTCGCGATCGTGCTGATCCTGTTCTGGGGCAGGGGCTGGAACGTGTTCCTCGTCGTCTGGGGAACAACGATCACGGCCGCCGCCGAACTGGCGTTGCGCGCGTGGCGGCGCTCTCGCGTTCATCCGCCGCAGGAGGCCTCACCGCGCGCCACGCGGCAGATCATGCGGCAGGCTTTTTTCCTCGCGTTGATATGGGGCACGCTGCCGCTTGCGCTGTTCAGCCAGGTCGGGCCGACCAGCCAGCTGATCCTGGCCTGCCTGATGGTCGGGATGATCGCGGGCGGCGCCTTCACGCTCTCGACCTTCCCGCGCGCGGGCCTGGTCTATCTCGCCACCATCACGCTCGCCTGCGCCGGAGCGCTGCTGTTATGCGGCAGCGGGCCGTATCTGGTGACCGCGGTGTTCCTACTGCTGTTCGCGTTCTTCATGGCGCGCAACATCGTCTCGCAGGGCAATCTGTTCCTCGGCAATCTCAAGGCGCAGCTCGCGCTCGAACGGCAGACCGAGATCATCTCGCTCTTGCTGAAGGAGTTTCAGGAGAACGCCAGCGACTGGCTGTGGCAGACCGATGCGGAAGGGCATCTCGTGCACGTGCCCGAGCGCTTCGCTGCGGTCGCGCAGATGCCGTTGCCGCTGCTGCAAGGCGCGCATTTCGCCGACGTGCTCGACATGCTCTGTCCTGAGGACATGAGCACCGCCTACAACATCATCGGCCTGATGGAGCAGAGCGAGCCGCTGCACGAGATCAGCATCAAGGTCGTTGCCGGCGGCGAGGCGCGGCTGTGGTCGCTGACGGCAAAGCCGTCATACGATCGCGACGGCCAGTTCCTCGGCTATCGCGGCTTCGGCCGCGACGTCACCGAGCGCTGGCGCGCGGAAAAGGCCGAGGCCGAAAACCGGGCGAAATCGAATTTCCTCGCCGTGATGAGCCACGAGATACGCACGCCCATGAACGGTGTGCTTGGGCTTGCGAGCATGCTGCTCGAGACCTCGCTCGATCCGGAGCAGCGCGAGGCCGTCACCACGATCCGCGAGTCCGGCGACAATCTCCAGCGGATCCTCAACGACATCCTCGACCTCTCCAAGCTGGAGGCCGGCCGCTTCGAGTTCGAGGCAATCGATTTCTCGCCGCAGGCGCTGGTCGAGACGGTTGCGACAATCGTGCGCGCCAGTGCCAAGGCCAAGGGCCTGACGGTGAAAGTCGTGCTCGATCCGAACCTGCCGCCGGCGCTGCGCGGCGACGTCGCGCGGATCAGGCAGGTGCTGCTCAATCTCGCTTCCAACGCGGTGAAGTTCACCGATGCCGGCGAGGTGACGATATCAGCCACCTGCCAGGCTCGGCGCGACCTGCTCGCAACCGTCGAGTGGACCGTAACCGACTGCGGCATCGGCATCGCGCCCGAGAAGGTCGGTCAGCTCTTCGCCGATTTCGCGCAGGCCGACGCTTCGATCAGCCGGCGCTTCGGCGGCACGGGACTTGGGCTCGCGATCTCCCGGCGCATCATCGAGCAGATGGGCGGCACGATCGGCGTCAATTCGGCGCCGGGTGAGGGATCCACCTTCCGCTTTACGCTGGTACTGCCCTGGAGCCAGGCGCTGGTGTCCGACCAAGAGGCTGATCGCAACGAGGCCGACGAGCTCAAGGCCCGCATCGCGGCACTCGATCGGCCCCTGAAGGTGCTGGTGGCGGAGGATGACGCCGTCAACCGCATAGTCGTGAGCAAGATGCTCGGCGAATTCGACGTTGACTTGCGCGTCGTGACCGATGGCGTCGAGGCGGTCGAGGCCGCCGCGGACGGTGAGTATGACGTCGTGCTGATGGACGTGCGTATGCCCGAGATGGACGGCCTTGCCGCGACGAGGGCGATCCGCGCGCCGGGTGGTCGCTTCGCGCTGCTGCCGGTCATTGCGCTGACCGCCAACGCCTTCCCGGAAGACGTCAAGATCTGCCGTGAGGCGGGGATGTCGGACTTTTTGGCAAAGCCGCTGCGCAAGCCTGCGCTGGTCGCGGCGCTGCTGCGTGCGCTGGATCAAATGGCCTCGAATGACGCATCGCTGCAGCCGGAGCAGGGGCCGGCCGAATGGATCGAGAAGACGAGCGCTGCCGACGCCTAAGGTCTGTGCATTCGCCGTGGTGTCATGGTTTCGGAGCACGGCAGTCTTGCCTGTAACTCGACCACGACGCCGCAAGCGCTTCGATCCGACGGCGATGCGCGCCTACTCCGTTTCCTCTAACTTCACACTCCGCGTCCAGCGCGCAGGCTGAGGCAAGAGTCGGCTGATCCGCTTCGTCTCTTGTCTATGAGATCGCCGGGTCACGTCACTCTATGCCTGGCCCTTGATCTCATAGTGACCCGGTACGCATTTGTAGCGTTCGATTCGCCAATTCGAGTGATAAAGCGGATGTTCCCCCATCCACTTCGCAAGCGGCGCCTGCGCCCCTTTCATGCATTCCTGAAACGTGATGTCGGGCGTCATGCTGCTGTCGGTCACGATCTCCTCGACGCAACTGCCCGCGGCGGGGCCACCAAGATGGCAGAGAACTGCAACGACGGTCACGAACATGCATCGCATCCCTTCCGGTTTCGCCGGGCCGGCTAGCGTGCACGATTGCCGCTCCGGCCCTTCAATGGCGGGGGCGATCTTACTGAGGGCTATCGACGCGTCATCATACTTTGGTCCTGATCGTACTTTGGTCCTGATGCGTATCCGTAGTCGTTCGGACTACGCTTCGTTGCGCAGGATCAATTCAGGCTGGTCCTGCCCGGACAGAGTACCGGCTCTATCTGCATTGGAGACGCGTATGGCTGGAAATGGCTTGATGCCGATGACCGACCGACGTGCGGCTCATCGGAGTGCGACTGACACAATCGTCTATCTGATCGTCGACAGCGTAGCGGGACCGCCCGGCCGCGCGCGGAGGAAACTTGAGGTCGAACGAACCGATCTCGAAACCATCATCGTCAGTCTCGTCGACGGTCATTTCAACGATCCTATCCGCATCATTGCCTTCGACCCGAATGCTCACTGGTCGAAGGACGTCTCGCGGGAGCTCGCGGAAGAAATCCAGACGCGATGCGACATCGAGGCCATGCCGGTTCCAGAGCACATCCAGGACTTCGTCCGAATCCACCGGGCGGCCCTTGCAGCGGATGCTCTTTGATCGCGGGCCAGCGTACGGCGGCCGTCATATTCTTGGCGGTCGGATTGTCGAGCCCCTCGACCTCATTCAGGCATCGACGATCCAACGCGCCCATGCCTGCGCGCCAATAGGCGGCGAGGGTATGCAATACCGAAAATCGCGCGCCGCGGCCGATGAAGATGGGCACTATTGCCTCGCCGTGGCGCTGTGAGGTCGCCACCCGTCGCTCCATCCAATCACCGGTACTGCGACAGCGCGCGAATTCATGGCGAGCGCACTCGAAGTGCTGAACGGCCTGCGGCCATCGTTTCGATGCAACGGCTCTTCGCTAAGCACGACAGCGACGGTCATTCGCGTCGGCATAGCCGCGCGACTCTACGAGGAATTACGAAAAAATTTACCGATAAAGAGATCGTCGATCTCACCATGCTCATTGGCATGATCAATCTTTGGAATCGGCTCGCCATCGGCATGCGCTACGTGCATGATGCAGGCTGATGTGCGTCTCGCCTCGCGGCAGCCACCGGACAGTGCAGGAGAACTCGTTTGCCAAGGCAGAACATATCGTCCGGTTACGCCTTTGAAGACGCGTACGGCTACTCACGAGCCGTCCGCGTTGGAAATCAAGTCTTTGTATCTGGTACAACGGCGCGTCCGCCGGAACTAGGCGGCGATGCCTATATGCAAGCGAAAGCCGCGCTGGCGACAATAGCCAATGCACTAGCCAAGACCGGTGCCGGGATGCAGCATGTTGTTCGTACAGTGGTGTACGTTATCGACATGGCTGACACCCAACATATTGTCCGCGCCCATTCGGAAGCCTTCGATCAAATTCGCCCGGCAAGCACGCTCGTTCAGGTCGCTGGTCTCACGCCGGCTTCCGCACGGGTCGAGATCGAGGCAACGGCGATCATCTGCGACTGACAACGGTGGTTACGATGAAACTGTAGTTCGGCGATCCGTTCGACGAGTTGGTTGGAGACGGCTGAGGAGTAGCGTGACGAAGAAACTTGAAGGCGCGCCGATCGAAATGCCTTACCAGATCGTAGCGCTCATGCGGCGCCGTTACAGTTTTCCATAGACTCGCGCGGCGACCGCCTTCAGGCGCTCGACCGAGCCGGACTCCGGATGTGGCTTGACCGGCGCGAACAGGATCGAAGCCTGCCTGCCGTTCTTCCAGACATAGATGTTGACGGCGTTGCCGTTGCCCTTGGTGCAGGAATGCTCGCCGAACGCTTCACTGCCGAGCTCTGGTATCGCCACGTGTTTGCACGGGGCCGCGCGCTTCATCATGCTGATGACGGTGTCGCGCGAGATCGCGATCACCGCGACGACCATGGTGTTGGCTTCGCGATCGAACATCATGCAGCTGCCCGCGCCGGTCCGCTGGACCATCAGCGTGCTCTTGTCGAGAAAGCCGTCGGCATCCGCTTCAGTGAGCCATTCGCAATCGCCGAACCGCTCGCTGGTCTTGCTCACCTTACCGATGGCAACGCGCGCGACTTGGGTGAGCGGTCCGAGCAGCGCCTCGTCGGCACGCCGGCCGGTCGGATAGACGCTGATCTGCAGAATGTAATCGCCGGACAAGGCGACGACCGAGGTCTCCTGGCGCTGCGCGCCGGCGGCGGTCGTTCCGCCCTGGCCTTCGTCGCCGATCCCGGACACGGCACTAAGCGGCATGCGCTCGCCAAGCGTCTTGACGAAGGTCGCGTACAATTCCTTGGTGCGGTCCTTGTCGGGATTGCGGAACACGGTCAGCATCATCGTGTCGCCGCGTCCGCCCTGGTAGATGCAGCCGCGGCCGTCCTGTTTTGAAATCAGCGACCATTTGAGCGCCGGCATCGCGCCGGCGAGCTCCTGGTCGCTGATGAACGGGCAGGTTTCGGCAGCGAGCGCGGGAAGCACCGGGACGGCTGCGATTCCAAGGAATAGAACGAGGCAAGAGAACAGACGATCGATAATGCGCATTGGATAATTTACTACCGCGGCAGAATCGGATCCCACTACCGGTGGAGATTTGGATTGCGAACATGAGGCTGACTGCCGTAGTGCCGGTACCATTCAACGACGCGGTCTGCGAGCTCGTCGTAAGGCCCGTCTTCGACAACAGGATACTCCGGATCGGAGAGTTGATCGAGGATGCCTTTGGTGGCTGCTAAGATGTCAGCCGGATAAACGCCGGCGTCGAGGAGATGTAATTTTAGGTAGCCGAGAAGAATTTCAAAACCGGCGTCCCAGTTGATATTGCCGTTGTCGCGGCCCTCGCGACGTAGTTTTTCAACCGCGCGGAGCAGTTCGCCCTCAACCGTGTCAGCTTGGCCCTCGGACGGCACCTTGGTCTTCCAAATGACCTTTGCCTCGTCAAAATAACGCATGCCTTGAACATCCGTCTCGATCCCGGGAGCTACTGCCGGAGTCAGTTGCCACTTGTCGCCGATCGGGCCCCGCCGACAGCCGTCTGCATTGCAGTGGCGTGTTGTCGGAGCAGGGCTAATGCTGTTGGCGACATTGCCGCTGATGTAGACGCCGGTCCGTTTGTAGACTGAAGCGACCGCCGCCGACTGCGGCGCTCTCGGCAGGTCTGCGCCTATCGCGCCACCAGCGTAAGGGCCGACAAGTAAGATTGCAGCAGAAAGCTTGCGCATCGCTTAATGGCGTACCTGTTGTTTCTGATAATCCAATACGCCTGAAGCCTCGATAGCCATATGATGCTTGGTCCTTTGATTGAACTCCTTGGTCGCCGCCGAGCCGATGTTGGTTCAGCCGGCCCGTCAGGCGCGCTCGTAGTCCTCGATGATTAGGGCGAGGAAATCGAACATGCGGCAATCGCTTCGCCGGGGAAAACCCATCCAGCAAGATCTGGAGCAACTCAGGATCTTTCGATTGGGGCGGAAGCCACTACCATCGCCGGGAACGAAGTCACGCAAAGCCAGCAACAGAAGGAAGCGAACGTGAGGCTTCGGCCGGCACGTTATTCTTGACGATGTTTATCGTCAGCAACCGTCCTCAACGGTTCATCAAGACCAGGAGGACAATCTCGTAGGATACTCGCAATTTCGTCAGCTCGTGCTGCAGCGGCCATCACCGTTCGCGCACCCACGGATCGGATGGGAGATGGGATTACGCTGACAGTGCATTTAACTGAGGCTTCCGAGATCGAATGCACTGAAGATCATCTAGCCGGCCTTCGCTAGCAAGAAGGCGGTGGAGCTAAAGTGAGTTCGCAATCATCGATTCACTTTAGGCCACGAGGAGGCGAAGATGATGTACGGCGGGATTGATCTGCATTCCAACAACAGCGTTGTCGCTGTTATCGACGATG
>NZ_JBBIAM010000151.1:0-21024 GCF_054185185.1 Bradyrhizobium sp. UFLA05-153 | reverse complement strand
ATGTGTATAAGAGACAGACCCAGAAGAAAGCTCTATAACACCACCCGCCTGCCCTCGTCCGCTGCCCAGTAACCGGCGTAGTTCACCTTGATCGTCTCATAGGCCAGCGCGAGATCGGAGAGCGGTTGTCGTCCGGTCGCCACGCACTCCATGAAATCCTGGATCTCCTGCAAATAGCCGCGCGTCCATTCCTCTTCGAGGCAGACATATTGCCAGCCGGTTTTGCGGTCGACCTTTTCAGTGATGTAGACCGAGGCGAGCTTCTCCTCGCTGGTCTGGTAGCTCATCAAATGCGTGTTCGGCGTGATGTTGGCGAACAGCGAGCCGCCGCTGGTGTAGGTCTCGATCAGGTTGCGCACGCCGCCCATGATCATGTCGCCGGAAAACACCGTGGCCTTGGTACCGTCGGAGAAGGTGATGGTGAGCGTGCCCCAATCCTCGACATCGACCGGGTTGGCCTTGATGTAGGTGCGCTCCTCCGGCTTGAGACCGGCGGTGACGTTGCCGACATCGCAGGTGACGCTCGCGACTCGAATCTCCTCGCCACGCGCTTTCGCCTCGACCTGCTTCAGGTACAGCACGGCCGACAGCGGGTGGCAGCCCATGCGGATCAGCGAGCCGCCGCCGGTCATCGCCCATTGCGCGGCGTGCGCGGCATGCGAGCCGGAATGGCTCTCCTCGCCTTTCATGAACAGGATCTTGTCCTTCGTCGCCCTGATGATTTCGGCGGTCTTGGTCACAGCCGGCGCATAGACCCAATCCTCGGCATACATGAAGAGCTTGCCGGTCCGCTGTATCGCATCGCGTGTAGTTGCCATCTCCTCCAGCACACGCTCGTACATCAACGCCTTCGGCACGTGCCTGCCGATCGGCTGCTCATCGCCCTCGCGGCCGAAATAGCCGGCGAACGGCTTCTCGCAGATCACGTGCTTGCCCGCCTGCATGGCCGCAATGATCATCGTCGCATGCAGATTGGGCGGCGTGCAGATGTCGACGACGTCAATATCGGCGTCGGCGATCAGGTCGGAAAAGCTGCGATAGCTGCGCGCGATCTGATGGCGGCGGGCGAACCCCACGACATGGTCGCCGCGCGCGGCCACCGCCGCAACCTCGACATCGACGCCATAGACGCGCCGAAACGCATACATGTGCAACTCCGAAACGAAGCCGCACCCCACGAGCCCCACCCTGATCTTCGCCATTGCGCCCCCCTCGACATTGGTTGGGCGGCATTATAGCGAGCTTGCGGGCAGACGCATGCCTATTGCACGGAAACCCGCACCACGCCCGCGCTCATCATGCCGAGCGCGCGAGCGGCAGGGACGGATAGATCAACGATGCGGCCACGGATGAACGGACCGCGATCGTTGACGCGGCATTGGATAGAGCGCCCGCCATAGGACACCGTGAGCACGGTGCCGAACGGCCGCGTCCGATGGGCACACGTCATCTCGCCGCTCCTGGCGGCTTTTCCGTATCCGTAATATGAGGCTAGTCCGCTCTCTGCGTCGGCTGGCGAGAAAAAGGCAAACAAGAAAAGCACGGCGATGAGCGCGCGCATGGCGTCCCCCACCTAAGGTGACCCCGCCTCCGGCGCCAACAACGCGAGCTCGTCGACAAAGTTCCTGAAGCCAGTGCCGAGCGTGGCCCGGCACTGCCATCACACATTGTTACGGTTTGTGAAACACCAGTGTCCGCAGTTCGATGCTTTCGCGTGGGGGTGCATCGGCCGGCGTGGTCGGATCGACAAAGGCGGTATGCGGCCCGAAGCGGGTGCGGCCGTCGGTTGCGGAATCATAGCACTTCAGCAGCAGCGCTTCGTCCGGTGTCATCTCCGGGAAATAGAACCAGCGATGGTTCGGATTGTACTTCACCGAATAGGTCTCGCCGCGGCGGTTGGGATAGATCAGGTCGGAGGCGACGAGATCGCCGGGCGCAACCGTCGTACCGTCGGCCATTGCGAGCGGAGAATCGCGCAAGGGACCGCGGATCGGTCGCCAGAGATTGATGACTTGCACACGACCCTTGAGAAGCTCCTCGGCCTCATCAGGCAAATGCTCGCGGACGCGGTTGGCGCCCGAGGCAACGGTCTGGTCGACATGCACGCGCGTTGCGGGCTGGCGCGGACCTGCGCCGCGGATGTCGGCCGCGCCATCGACGCGCCTGCGCACGGTGTGATCGAAGATGACGACGCGCTCGGCCTTCAACGTTGCGCGGAGAAAAAGCTTCGACGGCGGGGTAGTAGACCGCCCTCACCTCCTCGTCGTTGTAAAAATCCCTCACGCGCGTCGGATGGCGCACCAGCGCAAAGCCTTCGCGGTCGAGCGAGAAGTTTTCCGCGATCAGACGCCCGTCGAAGATCGGGACCTGGTGCGGCTCGGGCAATGAGGTGGTCTTTGGCTCGCCCGGCGGCGGATCAAACGCGTAGGTGCGCGGTTTGCCCGACGTGGGTGCGAGATAGTTGAGCTCGGCTGTGACGAAGGGAAGCGATTCGATTTTTGTTTGTTGCAGGCCCATGGCCGGTCTCCCGATGTGGTCGTCTGGTTGATTTTTGACGGGAGGTAGCGTGCGGCAAGAGGCACGGTGCAAATAGCAATGCGGCTGTTACCGGGAATGGAGAACGCAGGAGGAATATTTCGACAATGGCGGCCGAGAGGGAAACCTCGTTCTCATCTCACGAATGCTTGAGTATTTGTGAAGTCTCGTGCCCCGGATGCAGCGCATCACGCAGTGGTGCGCTGCTAAGCCGGGGCCCATGTTGCCGAGAGCGCTCTATGCGGCGTAGGTCCCGGCTCTGCGGCGCAGCGCTGCGCGCTGCACCGCGTCCGGGACACGAGCAACAGCCTACAATCCCGCTTTTGCGATCCCGCCCGAGAAGGAGCGATCGACGATGTCCACGGCGTCGAGCTTCTGCTTGATGAGACCCCAGCGGAAATAGAGATCGATCGTAGCCTGCTCGTCCGTGATCACGCTGTCGTCGATCGGCGCGATGCGCATTTTTGCGCGTGAGAGCCAGTTGAGCGGCACCGCGGCCGGGATGTTCATCAGCTTGCCCCAGGTCTCGGCATAGCTGTTCACATTGTTGATCGACCAGACGCGCGCGGCGGTGAGGCGCCGGACGAAATCGGTCAACTCGGCGCGCTTGTCGCGGATCGCCTCGGGCCGCGCCACCTGGAAGCTGAGACCCGGCGTCAGGCCTTCGGAGGTGATGATGCGGCGCGACTTGAACAGCACCTGCTCCTGGCTGATATAGGGCTCCCAGGTCGACCACGCGTCGACCGAGCCTTGCGTATAGGCGATCTTGGCGTCGGAGGGCGCGAGGAAGGTGATCTGCACGTCGGTCGCGCTCCAGCCGTTCTTCTCCAAAGCCGCCAGAATGAGCTGATGGCCGATGGAGCCGCGGCCGGTTGCGATCTTCTTGCCGCGCAGATCGTCAAAGCTCTTGATCGGCGAGTTCTCCGGCACGAGGATCGCGAGACTTTCGCCGGTCTGGCGGATCGCGGCGATCGCCTTCACCGGCACGCCGGAGGCGGCGGCGAAGGTGAAGGGCGCGTCGCCCACGAGGCCGGTTTCGATCGCGCCGGCGCTGAGCGCCTCGAGCAGCGGCGCGGCTGCCGGAAATTCCTTCCACTCGATCTTGTAGGGTACGTCGTTGAGCTGCCCGGCCGCCTCCATCACGGCGCGTGCATTGCCCTTCTGATCACCGACGCGCAGGGTTGTCTGCGCCCCTGCGAGGTCAAACGAACCGAACAGCAGCGCGCCGGCGAGCATCAGCCTGATCATTCGGCGGCCTCACCGCGAGCGACCTGGCGCTTGGCAATCAGCTCGCGCGTCAGCGGGATCAGCTCGCGGCCATATTCGATGGCGTCGATCAGCGGATCGAAGCCGCGGATCAGGAAGTGCGAGATGCCGAGGTCGTAGTAGTCGCCGAAGGCTTCGGCGACCTGCTCGGGCGTGCCGACCAGCGCGGTCGTGTTGCTGTTGGCGCCCGTCAGCTTTGCGATCTCGGTCCACAGGCGCTTGTCGATGCGGCTGCCCTGGTCTGCGAGCGCGAGCAGGCGGCGCGCGCCGGCGGTGGCATGGCCGTCGGCCGGCTTGCGGTAGCCGGTCTTGTCCTGAAGCGCTGCGGCGCGCGCCAAAATCGCTTCGGCCTTTTCCCAGGCCTGCTTCTCGGTCGGCGCGATGATCGGCCGGACCGAGAGGCTGAAGCGCGGCGTCGACCGCCCCTGCCTGACCGCTGCGTTATGCACGCGCGAGGTGACGTCGCGCACCTGAGCGTAGGACTCGCCCCAGAGGGCGAAGGTGTCGGCGTGCTTGCCGGCGACGTCGATCGCTGCATCCGATGCGCCGCCGAAATAGATGCGAATGCCCTCGGGGTGGAAGGGCTTCACCTGCGAAAAGCCGTTCTCGACCTGGTAGTACTTGCCCTTGTAGGTGAATGGCTTGTCGCTGGTCCATTCCAGCCTGACGATGTCGAGGAATTCGGACGTGCGGGCGTAACGCTCGTCCTTGTCGTCGAGCGTGTTGCCGTCCTGCCGAAGCTCGGTCGCATTGCCGCCGGTGATGACGTGCAGCGCGACGCGGCCGCGCGAGAACTGATCGAGCGCCGCGAACTGCCGTGCCAGCAGCGTCGGTGCGGTGAACCCGGGACGCTGCGCGATCAGCACGTTGAGCCGGTCCGTGACATTCAGCACGTGCTGAGCTACCTGAAGAGCGTCCGGGCTCGTCGAATGGAACGCGAGCAGCGCGCGATCGAAACCGGCGTTTTCATGCGCCTTGGCGACCGCCTCGATATGGGTGGGGTTCAGGACCGGCCCCTCACGGACGATGGTCTCGGACGAATTGTTGTTGCTGATGAAGCCGATGAACTCGATCGACATTGATCGTCTCCTCTATGATTTTCAAAGTCCCAGCGCAGTGCGGCCAAGGCCAATGCGCGTCGAATCGTCCTGCGGTGTGTGCACGCGACCGCACAGCACGTCGCGGTAGTGCCGCTCCAGCGGATTGCTGCGGCTAAGCCCATGATTGCCGGTGAGCGACAGCGCGTCCTCGACCACGGCGACCGAGTTGTTGGTCACGGTGAGCTTGATCGCGTTGGATTCGGCAGCCGACAGCGCGACACCGTCATCGAAGTCGCCGGCGAACGAACCGATCAGCCGGGCATTGACGGCAAGCCGTGCCTCGATGGCGCCGAGAACCTCCTGGGCGCGGGGAAGCGTCGCAAGCGGCGCACCGAGGCTGGAGGGCACACGCGTCTTCAGGAAATCGATCAGCCAGTCGCGCGCGGCGCGCGCGATAGCGTCATAGATCGCGGCGATGAAGACGGTATGGGTTGTCGCCTGCGTGGCATCGAGCCCGCGCCACTCCGCTAGCTTGCGAACATCGACCTCGTAGTCGAGTGGGAATACGACGTCGTCGAATATGACGTCGTGGCTACCGCTCGCGCGCAGGCCGTGGTGGTCCCAGGTCTCGACAATGCGCGTGCCCGGCAGGCCTGCCGGCACCAGGAACTGCCCGACGCGTGGCTCCGCCTCGTCGGTTCTCGCCCAGACCAGGTACCATTTCAGGATCGGCACACCGGTCGAATAGATCTTGTGACCTGAGAGGCGCCAGCCGGTCTCGGTCCGCCGCGCGACCGTTGCAGGCAGGCCACCACGCGCGGGCGAGCCGAGTTCCGGCTCGACACGCAGCGCATTGACCAGCGCCAGGCTCTCCACCGCCTCGCGCGCAAGCTTGCGCGACAAGCGGGCGGGCCAGGTCGGGCTTCGCGCCATCACCAGATGATTGATGTAGTGCATCGAGAGCACGAGTGCGGTGGACGGATCAGCCTTGGCGATGATGCCGATGATCCGCGTCGCGTAGCGCACGCCCGCACCAGCGCCGCCAAGCGCGGCGGGCACTGTCAGGGACAACAGGCCTGCTTCCGACAGCTCCTTGAAGTTCTCGAAGGGAAAGCTGGCCGCGCGATCGTGCTCGGCGGCACGCTCGGCGAAGACCGCGGCGAGGCCCTGCGCACGCTCGATGTAGTCCGGCTCGCTTGGTACCGCGCGACTTCTCGCCGCCGAGTTGCCCTGTGATGTCACCATGTGGCGTCGAGCCCCAACAAGCCGAGGATTTGGCGGCGCAGATCCGCGAGATAGGGATCGCCGCGGTGGCGCGGATAGGGTCGGTCGACGCGTATGTCGGCTTTGACGCGCGCCGGGCGTTCGCTGAACACGATGACGCGATCGGCCAGCACCAGCGCCTCCTCGGCGTCGTGAGTCACCAGCAGCGTCGTAAAGCCTTTGCGTTGCCACAGCGAGACAAGCTCGGCTTGCATCGTGATGCGCGTGAGCGAATCGAGCTTACCGAGCGGCTCGTCGAGGATCAGGATTTTCGGATCGTTGACGAGCGCAACGCGCTGCGCCATGCCGCCGGAGAGCTGGTGCGGATAGGCGTTGCGGAACGCCGATAGCCCGACGAGATCGAGCGCGGCGTCGACGCGCGGACGCTGGCTTTTCAGGATGCCCTGGGCCTCAAGGCCGAGCGCAACGTTGTCCCAGACCGTCCGCCAGGGAAACAGCGTTGGATCCTGGAACACCACCACGCGCGAGGGATGCGGGTGCGTGATACGGCTCTCGTCCTCGCGCAAGGCACCCGCCAGCGGCTTCTCCAGGCCCGCGACCAGCCGCAGCAGCGTGGACTTGCCGCAGCCGGACGGACCGAGCAGCGCGACGAACTCGCCGGGTTCGACGGCGATGCTGACGTCGCTGAGCACCGGAAGCTCGGTGCCGTCGATGTCGAAGGCGTGGCTGACCTGCTCGATGTCGAGCGCGGCACCGGCGGCGGGATAAGCGATGACCTCGGCAGTCGCTACCATTTGACGGTCCCCTTCTGCCAGACCAAAAGGCGATCGCGGATCGCAAACAACAGCATGATTGCACTGGAGCAGAGCAGCGACATCACGATCAGCGCCGCATACATGTTGGCATAGGCCGCCCAGCCCTGCGCCCATTGCAGGTACCAGCCGAGCCCTGCCTTGACGCCGATCATCTCGGCGATGACAAGTACGGCAAAGGACGCGCCGAGCCCCATGAACAGGCCGACAAAGACGTGCGGCAGTGCTGCAGGGATCGCGACCTTCAGCACCAGGAAGGACGGCTTTGCACCTAACGTGCGCGCGACGTCGTAATAGGCGCTGCCGACGCTCGCGACGCCCGACCATGTCAGCACGGTGACGGGAAAACCGGTCGCAAGCGCAATCAGGAAGGTCGAGGCGCTCCAGCTCGACGGGAAGGTGAAGAAGGCAATCGGCAACCAGGCCGTCGCGGGCACTGGACCAATGAAGCGCAGCACCGGATGCACCCAATATCCGACCGCGCGCGACCAGCCGATTGAAACGCCGGTGAGGAAGCCGATGGCCGCCAAAATGAGATAGCCGCCGAGCAGGAGCCGGATCGAGGCAAAGACGCTGTCGAGCAGCTTTGGCAGATCGTCGGTATAGACCTCTACGATCGCCTGCGGCGGCGGGAAAAACGGCAGCGGCAGCCAGGCGAATTTTGCAGTCGCGACCTCCCACAACGTCAGGATCAGGCCGAGCGCCAGCAGCCAGGGCGCGCGGTTGCGCAATGCGCGTCCGGCCGAACCGAGATAATCGACACCGACCGTCCCGAATAGCGCGAAGGCCGCGATGATGAAGGCGACGATCCCGAGCGAGTGGGTCCGCGACCAATCGCCGACGTCGTCCCAGAGCAGGCAGGACGAGCCGAACGCGATCCAGGCGAGGCTCGCCGCAACACCCGACCCGGACTCCTTCAGCCAGCCGGCAAGCGCAAGCTCGCGCGGCGCGGCCGACGGCAGGCCGTCAGACAGCGAATACGTCGACATAGATGCGCTCCGCGAATTTGGCGGTATCCGTGCTCGGCTTGAACACCGAGACACTCTTCAAATCGTCCGCATAGGCCTTGAGCTCGCGCTTCAGCACCTCGCCGACCGGATGATGATGGTGGGTGTGGTAGCGCACCATGCCTTCGAGGTTGGCAAGCGTCGCCGCCTTCGGCGCGTAGGGCTGGAACGACTTTGCCGCCCTTTCCGGGTTCTGCGACGAGAACATCGCAGCATCCAGCAGCGCCTGCGTGATGGCACGCGCGACCTGCGGCTCGTCGCGCACCAGGCTGCCGCGCAGGCCAAGGATGCAGCAGCTCTTGTCGCGATATTCACCGTCGAGATTGGAGGCAACCTCCTTGTACTGACTGTCCTTCAGCCAGAGATAGGCGAGCGGATCGGACGACAGGAAAGCCTGCACCTCACCCTTCTGGACCGCGACATCCAGCAGGTTGCCGGGATAAGCGCGCCAGTCGACGTCCTTGAGCGGATCGATGCCGAGCTTTGCGAGCTGGATCGAGAAGAAATTCTTGTCGGGGCCGCCGAGATCGCCCACGGCGACGATCTTGCCCTTGAGATCCGCAAGCTTGTTAACGCCGGAATCCGCGCGCGACAGCACGCGCATGCAGCCGCCATGGGTACCGGCCGCGATCTTGACGTCAAAACCCTGCTCCAGCGGCTTCAACCAACGCAGCGCCATGCCAAGACCCGCGTCGCTCTTGCCCGTCGCGATCGCCTCCAGGAGCTGATCGGTCGAGCCGGAATAGTTGACGAGCTCGACATCGAGATTCTGCTTCTGGAAGAAGCCGTGCTCGATGGCCACGGGGACCGGCGCGAGGCAGACGGCGCCCGCGTTCCACGACAGTTTCAGCTTGCGCGGCGCGCCCGTGAGCGCGGGCGCATCAGAAGCTGTCTGGCACAGCGGAAACTGCGAGAAATCGATCGCCGGCGCGATCGCGCGCGGTGCAAAGGCCTGCGCACCGAGTGCGCCGAGCGGCGCGGCGAACGCTGCCGCCAGGCCCGCCTGGAGCAGATGGCGCCGATCGAAACCCGAACTGCCGCGCTTGCCCTCGTTATTGCTCATCTGCACCTCATTGCCCCAAAGCTCCGCCGCCCACGCAACGCGTCGCGTTGCGCATGTTCCGTGCGGAGCTGCGTTAAGAGAAGGATATTCTCGAGGCGAGATCCCTCGCCTCTTCATTGCGATACGCAAATGATGCGGCGCGTTGGTCGCATCGTCAATGAAATGGAATTTCGAATGTTGCGAGCGGCGCAGACATTCTCTCCACCGGCGCGCGCATCGACGACGAAAGGATTTTTCGAGTTCGTTACGATCTCGTCGTGCTCACGGAGCACGTGACAACTTCATCGCCTGCACAATCTTCGCGCAGATCGGGCATCGCGCACATCGCCTTCTCGCGGACGCTCGTTCAATGAAACGTCCTTCTGGCAAGCGCGCGCAATTCGGTTGGCCGTTTCATTGACTGCGGCCTCTCCGATCATAGACTTGATCATCCCACTGCATCGTCGCTCACGCCACGTGAGCCAGGAAGAACAAGAAGCATCACATGAACATCAACTCCGACTCCCACGATCACTCCCTCACGCGCAGGCTTGCAGCATCACTGATCGCCGCCGCCATTACCCTATCGACGGCTGCCGCATCGCTCGCGGCCGACACGATCGTGCTGCGCGTCGGCGACCAGAAAGGCGGCAACCGTTCGCTGCTGGACATCTCCGGCCTGGCCAAGGACCTGCCCTATAAAATCGAATGGTCGGAATTCCCCGCGGCGGCGCCCATTCTCGAAGCGCTCAACGCCGGCGCGCTTGACGTCGGCTACACCGGCGATCTCTCTTTCCTGTCGGTCTATGCCGCGGGCGCGCCGATCAAGGCGATCGGCGGCACCAAATCGGACGCGAAGACGCAAGCCATCCTCGTGCGGCAGGATTCACCGATCAGGTCAGCCGCCGACCTCAAAGGCAAGCGCCTCGCCGGCACCCGCGGCGGCTGGGGCCAGTTCCTGATCGATGCGACGCTTGAGAAGGCGCAGATCAAGCTCGACGACGCAACGTTCGCGCCGCTCGGCCCGGTCGACGCCAAGATCGCGCTCGTCGCCGGCTCGATCGATGCCTGGGCGGTGTGGGAGCCGTATGTCTCGTTCGCGACACTGAAGGACAAGGCGCGCGTGATCGCCGACGGCGAAGGATTGACGCCGACCATCACCTTCATCGTCGCCTCCGACAGCGCCATCGCCAGCAAGCGCGCCGCTGTGCAGGATTTCTTGCAGCGCCTCAGCAGGGCGCGGCTATGGTCGCTCGATCATCTCGGCGACTATGCGAAGAGCACTGCCGAACTGACCAAACTGCCGGAGGACGTACTGCTCAGCGCCTACACCGCGCAGCGCACCAGCCCGATCGTGATTGACGAGAACGTGGTGAAGGAGGTGCAGGAAGCCTCCGACCGCGCCACCCGCTACGGCATCCTGCCGAAGAAGCTCGACGTCAGCCAGGCCGTCGACCGCAGCTTCACGGCGGCCGCGGCGGGATCGAACTGAGGGAGCCCGGCGATGAGCGGTCCGTCCCTCAAGGCCGGACCGCTTCACCTCGCGGCGATCGTGCTGGTGCACCTCGCCTGCATGGCGGCGATAGTCTGGTTCTCGCTGTGAGGGCGGCCACGCTTAAGAGAAAGATGAGAAGAAGATAAGGCGCGTTTAAGGACTCCGCTGTTGCCTCCGCCGTAGCATCGCCTCCGGTGATGTCCATGCCTCCTCCGCATCAATCGGGAGATCGCGTGGCGCCTTATTTCAGGAGGATTTGATCATGACCATTTCAGCACGCGCACCTTCTCCCTCGCGATCGGACAACAACACTGTCCGGAGTCGCTATCGATCGCTGCCCTCTATGCCTTCCTGACGGCCTGCGTCTCCTCGGCCAGCCCGGCCATGGCTGCGATGGAATGCGCCTCCGGCTATGTGTGGCGGGTCGCCGTTCCGAGCGACCTCGTCTGCGTCACGCCGGAGTCCAGAAGCGTCGTCGCAAGCGAGACCGCAAGGGCCGCTAGCCGGCATCTGCCCGGCAGCGACACGTGCCAGTCGGGATATGTCTGGCGCGAGGCGTATTACGGCGACAAGGTCTGCACGACGCCTGAGCGCCGCAGCGAAGTTCGCCAGGAGAACATCGTCGCATCGCGGCGCGTCGCGCAATAGAAGCGACTGAAAGCCGCGACGGAAGGGGGCGTCAGAGCAACCGGAATTCGTGTTCCGGTTGCTCGCGCGACGGGCACGCGTCTACAATGGAACTCGCCCAGCGGCCGCCACCATTCGCAAAGGGCAGGCGACCCGCGGGCTGGAGATCAGCACCATGTCAGCCGATCAATATCTGCGCTACGATCCCTCTGTCGAACAACCGGGTCCCGAAGAGGCCGATGCCGTTCGGGACATCGTCGCCTCGATCGAGCGGACCAGCGACGCCACTTTCAAGCGATTTCACCATGGTATCCGCCAGCAACACGCCAAAGGCGTCGGCTTCCTGCGCGGCGAGCTAACCGTCTACGACAATCTGCCGGCGCATTTGCGCCAGGGCCTGTTCGCAAAGCCCGCCCGCTATCCGATCATCGTCCGCCTCTCCACCGCTTTCGGGCTCAAGAGCGATCGTGTTCGCGCGCCCCGCGGCATGGCAATCAAGGTTTTGGGCGTGTCCGGCGACAAGGCGCTGGCGGATGACACTTCAACCAACCAGGATTTCCTTCTCGTCAATCACCCGAGCTACATGGCCGATGCCAAGGCATATTTGGCAGCCCAGCGCAACGTCGAGCTCAACCTGAACACCCCCGACATCGGATTCAGGATCGTGGGCTTCGTCTCCCGCATCGCCATCACGGTTTCGAACGCAACCGGCGCCTCGATTCCAATGCTTGCGAAGGCGCTTGGCGACCCCGGCAACAACATCCTCGGCGAAACCTTTCACACCGAGGGCACGCTCCGCTTCGGCGACTATATCGCAAGGATCCGGGCGGTGCCGGTCTCGGATGCCGTGCGCAAGCTCACGGGTCAGCCCAGCCATGACGGCGACGAAATCGTGCGGGACTCGGTCACAGAGTTCTTTCAAAAGAATTTTGCGGAGTATGAACTGCGCGCCCAGCTCTGCACCGACCTGAAACGCACGCCGGTCGAAGATTCCTCGATCGACTGGCCAGAGGGTGTCGCGGTACCGCAGCCGCTGGGCAAGATCACCCTTCCCTCGCAGGCCGCCAATACCTCCACCCGCCGCGACTACGCCAACGACGTCCTGTCGTTCGATCCCTGGCGTTGCCTGGCCGATCATCAGCCGCTCGGCTCGATCATGCGGCTGCGCAGGGATGCCTATCGCGCATCTCGCGAGCGCCGGCACAAGCAGAACGGACCGATCCCGTCCCCCGGAGAACCGCAAGATATCAGCGAGTTTCCCGATTGACGTCGAGCCGGCGGACGCAAGTGTCCGCTGCACCGGCGACCTCGCTGCGGTCGAAGAATGACAGCGAGCGCAGCGGATCGTCAGGCGCGAGCGAACACGCAAGCGAATTCACGACCCTGTTCAAGTGCCGCCTCCAGTTCGCCGCCTTCCGTGCCTCTCCACGGCTGGCGTAAAACTCCGCGAGCGCGGCATAGACCCGCCATGCCGCGTAGGGTAGCCCGGCATGGTGAACGGTCGAGACGGCCTCGGACAGGTGCCGCCTGGCGATCTCCGCATCGCCGCTCAGCAGCGCAATTCTCGCCATCACCTCCTGGCACAGCGCGAGGAACGGCCGATCGGGCGCCGCGCTCGTCACCTCGTGAAACCGGCTGGCCGCCGCCTTTGCCCGGTCGAGGTCGCCGGCCCCGATCCAGTACTCGCAGCAGTTCAGCAAATACTGCGGCATGACCAGCGATTCGATCGGCACACCGTCCACCTCCATCCGCCGCTCGATGGCATCGAGATGCTGGCGTGCCAGAGTGAAGTTGCGCATCCCGAGATGGGCCCGCACCAGCAAATTCCTGCCGAGAAAGAAGGTGAACGGGTTTACCTCGAGCATCGGGTTGGTGACTTCCTCCGCGTGTTTCGCCGCGATCTCATGGTCCTGCGCCGCGGCGTGGAGCCACCCGATCGTGAGCTGGCACAAAGCGCGTGCCTGCGGATTCGCGTTCCGGTCCGCGATGGCGAGCGCAGAGCGAACGCTCTGCTGCAGCGCCCCCCATTCGCCCATATAGAGGGACGCGAACGCTTCGACCGACTGGTAGAGCACGAAGAGGTAGACGTCGCCGAGCATGCGGGCGAGCTGCTTACCCCTGCTCGTCGCATCAATGCAGGCCGAATAGTTCGACCTCAGGAACTCGAGCACCATTTCCATGGAGCAGCGCCGCAGCCGCATGCTGAGGTCCTGCGCTTCCGAGATCAGTGCCGACGCCTGCGCCGAGAACTCGGCATCCTCGCGGCTCCAGCCGCGCAGCATCAGCTTCAGATTGGCGACGTTGCCCCTGACCAGGGCAGCGAATGCCGCGTCATCGATCGTCCGGCTCTTCTCCAGTGCCTGCTCGGCGAGGGGCAGACATCGTCGCCGATCGATATAGAGGCAGAACCTGCTGAGATCGACCAGCGCGTTCACCTCCTCCCGAACGAGGCTGTTCTCCGCTGCATGGGCCACGATCGCGCCGAGATCCTGCAGCGAGTTCAGGAAGTCGCCGCCGGCTCGCCAGGCCCAGGCGCGCTGCAGCAGCAGCTTCAGGCGCGTCGGCACCTGCACGTCCATCGGCAGATGCGGCACGAGATCCAGGGCACGTGTGAGGTAGTTTGCAGCCTCGCGCGTGCTGAATCGCCGCGCCGAGCCTTCGGCCGCCACGGTGAGATAGCGCGTTGCCTTTGCGAAATCGCGTCCCAGCTCGAAGTGACGCGCGAGCACTGAGGCAACCTCCGCCGCCTGCGATCCATAACCGGGCTCGAGACTGACACCGAGCCGCACGTGAGTATTCACGCGGCGCGCCGGCGCCAGCCGCTGGTACAGCATCTCCTGGTACAACGCGTGCTGGAACGCGTAGCGGCCCGACACCTCTCCACTCGGCCATTCGGTCGAGCCGGCTGCAACGATGATGCGGCCGGCACGCGCCAGCTCCTCGCACATCTGCTCCACGTCCAGCACGTTCCGATCGAGCGCGCCGGCAATGTGCAGCGCCGAGAACTCGGCCCCCGCCGCGCTTGCCACCTCGAGCAGGCTGCGCTCCTCGGCCGTGAGGTGATCGATCTGCCGCGCGATCATGCCCTGCAAATCGCGCGGCATGCTGTCATGCGAAGCCGCCTCCTCGCGCTCCAGCCGCCACCCGCCGCTATCCTCGACGAGCACGCCCTGGGCAACGAGATGATCGAGGAGTGACGTCACGAACAAGGGCTGTCCTTCGGTCCGCGCGAAGATTCGCTCGACCAGTTCGTCGGCGAGTTCGGCCGAGTTGAAGCGCAGGGCAAGGTAGCGTTCGACGTCGCTCCCTGTCAGACGGTCGAGCGCAAGCTCGGTTGCATGTCCGTGGATATGGAGATCCTGGTGGATCGCCTTGACCGGATGTCCGCCGACCGCGACTTCCATCGGCCGATAGGTGGCGAGAACCAGGATCGCCGCCTTGCGGTCCCGTCGTGCCAGCCGCGACAGAACATCCACGGTGGCAAAGTCGCTCCAGTGCAGGTCCTCAAGGATGATGACCCATGGCCGTTTTGAGGCGAGGCTCTCCAGGAGATCAGCGAACTCACGCAGCATGCGTTCCCGCGTCGCGCCGAAAAGCTCGTGCTGGAAGGCCGCGCGATCACCTTCCCCAAGGAAGCTTGGCATCTGGGCGAGCCACGTCGGCGCGTGCTCGCGAATGGCAGTGAGCAGAGCGGCGCCTCCCGCGCCGCGGCACTGCTCGTTCAGGGCTTCGATCAATGGCAGGAAGGCCTCGTGGGTACCGAACAATTCGTTGCAGCCACAATGCAGCACGCAGAGGCCCTCACGCGTCATACGATCGAGAGCCATCTGGACGAGCGTCGTCTTGCCTATTCCGGCTTCGCCGGTGATGAAGACGACCTGACGCTGTCCGGCGCGGGCCTTCTGCAGCGCGGTGTCAAGCGTCTCGAGCGCCGTTGTGCGTCCAACACGCCATTGCCGCCTGCGGTCGACGACGTCCTCGAACGTCTCCTCCAGCCGTTCGATGACCGGCGATAATGCGGTGGTGACGGGAGCGATGAAGCGATAGCCGCGCCGCGTGACCGTCTCGATATAGCTGGGCGACTGCCTGTCATCACCGAGCGCCGCACGCAGCACATTGATAGCGACCGCGAGACTGGACTCGCTGACATGCAGATCCGACCAGACCGCGTCGAGCAGCTCTTCCTTGGTAACGAGCTCGCCGGGGTGCTTGATCAGGCAGCAGAGCACCTCGAACGGCTTCGGCGCCAGCACGACGCGCTCCGGTCCGCGCCACAGCAGCGCATTGGCGCGATCGAGCCGGAACTGGCCAAAGGCAAGCTCGTCTGTCCGCACGGCCGCAACCTCCGGGTGCCTTGCGAGCTTAAGAGAAAGCTCAGTCAAATGTAAGGACGGCTTAAGGACTCCAGCCGGTTCTCGGCGCTAGCGTCGCGACTGGCGATGTCGTGGACATCACCAGGAAGCATTTCATCACGCTGTCTTTTTCGATCAGGGCAGTCGATGCCCAAATTTTGGCAGGGAGTTGACCATGCCACTTCCACGCCGCAGAGCTATTTTTTCAACCCGCGATTGCGACGGCTGGTTCGTGTTCGTCTATGCGATCGTCTGCGTGCTTGCTGCCGTCTATTTTTCGTCGTCGGAGCCCATCGTCATCGACGCCGGCTTTGCGATCATCGCGCTTCTGCCGTGACCAGCCACGGATAGCCCGCCCGTCACCGGCGCTCGCGCGAGCCAGCGCGAGCACCGAGCCTTGGCGGGGTCGACCGTCAGAACCGCCGACGCACGCTCGCGCGATTACCAATAGCCGCCATAGTAGGGGCGGTAGGCGCGATATGGCCGGTAATAGCCATAGCTGTCGCCGTAATAGGGTCGATACGGGCGGGCATAATAGGGCGAATAGGCGTAGCCGGGTGCGTAGCCGTAATAGGCTGGCGCGTAGCCACCGCCGTAGCCATAGGGGCCGCCGTAGTACGGATCGCCATAGTAGCCGTAAGGCGCGCTGCTTGCGATGGCGCCACCGATGATGGCGCCGGCTGCAAGCGCTCCCAAGCCCCAGCCCCATCCGCCGCCGCCGCGCCAGCCCCATCCGCCGCGCCAGTACACCTGCGTGACGTCGTCGGAGACCATGGCCTTCATCGTCGCCACATTGGTCGGCATTGGCGCCGCCGCGGCCTGCTGCAGCTGACCGGCCATGACGGCACCGGCGAGTGAACAGGCTATTGCCGCTTTCCAGATACTCATCGCCTTGCTCCCTGTCTGACGTTTTGTTTGGAAGAAGGGTCGCACGCCGTATGATCTGGCATCTTTGCGCTGAATCAAAGCATCCGTTTGCGTGCACCGCACAAGGCATCCCGGCCGGTCGTCGCTTCCTGCCGCCTCGAACCTCAGAAAGCCGGCACGGATCGCACCGGCTCCGCCGCGGGCGCTGAAATGCCGCAGGACGAAGGCCCGCAAGCCGCACCGAAGCGTCTACTTGGTCCTCACGCCTGGATCGGTCACCGATGCCAGGAGATCGCCTGCCTCGCGGCTGCCATGCGTAAACCAGCTCTGGCGCAGATCGACGTTTCTGAGCGTACCCGAGCCGAGCAGGCAGCCGGCCGCCGTCGGGACCACGACAAAATCATTGCCGAAGGCGAGCACGTCGATGCGATAGGTGTGCGTCCCGCCGTCAACGAGCTCCCAGTGGCCTTGCAGCAACTGCGCGTGGCGATTGCTCTTGGCGACGGCGATGCCGTTGTCCTTCAACGACAGGGTCCACGCCCCGTCAAACGAGGCGGTCTCGGCGCAGGGCGAGAGGACCTGCCAGGCATCGGCGAGATCGCGTTTCTCTACGGGGTGATCCGGGGTGCCGGTCAGGTAGGCCAGCCCGACTGAAAGCAGCCGCAGCAGGCCGAACATTTCGTTGGCGCAGGGCATCGAATAAATCCAAAAAATATGAAAGCGATCTGAAATAGCCATCAGCCTACCACCCTTTCGGGGCGATCGGGAAGACTCGGCAATCGAAAAAAGCGGAGCCGCGGGGCGGGCCGCAACCGATGGCAACCAACAGACCACTTTCCGAATTGTTATCCGTGCAGCTAGAATTCCGCTTCGATACAGGCGCCACCGGCTTCCCGCGAGGGAAGTTTCGGGGCGATAAAAACGGGGCCCTCGGGAGGACAGAATGAATCGTGTTGGAAATGAGCCACTCGCGCGCCAGGCCCTGGCCTTCGTTCTCGCCGGCGGACGAGGAAGCCGTCTTCTCGAGCTGACCGACCGGCGCGCCAAGCCCGCGGTCTATTTCGGGGGCAAATCCCGCATCATCGACTTCGCATTGTCGAACGCGGTGAACTCCGGCATCCGCCGCATCGCGGTCGCGACCCAATACAAGGCCCACAGCCTGATCCGGCATCTCCAGATGGGTTGGAACTTCTTCCGTCCCGAGCGCAACGAGAGCTTTGACATCCTGCCCGCGAGCCAGCGCGTCTCGGAGACCATGTGGTATGTCGGGACGGCCGATGCCGTCCACCAGAACATCGACATCATCGAGTCGCACGGTGCCCGCTTCATCGTGGTGCTCGCCGGCGATCACATCTACAAGATGGATTACGAGCTCATGCTGCGGCAGCACGTCGACAGCCGCGCCGACGTCACCGTCGGATGCCTCGAAATGCCGCGCACCGAGTCTTCCGGCTTCGGCATCATGCATATCGACGACAACGGCATCATCAAGTCGTTTCTCGAGAAGCCGAAAGACCCGCCGCCGATGCCCGGCAAGCCCGACATGTCGCTCGCCAGCATGGGCATCTACGTCTTCGACGCCAAGTTCCTGTACGAGGAGCTGAAGCGTGACGCCGCCGACCCGAACTCGAGCCACGATTTCGGCAAGGACATCATTCCCTACATCGTCAAGAACGGCCGCGCGGTGGCGCACCAGTTCTCGAGCTCGTGCGTCCGGTCCGGCGACGACACGCGCTCCTATTGGCGCGACGTCGGCACCGTTGACGCCTACTGGGCCGCCAACATCGACCTTACCGACGTGGTGCCGGAGCTCGACCTGTTCGACCGCTCATGGCCGATCTGGTCCTATGCAGAGATCACGCCTCCCGCCAAGTTCGTGCACGACGAGGAGAGCCGGCGCGGACAGGCGGTGAGCTCGCTCGTATCAGGCGGATGCATCATCTCCGGCGCCTCGTTGCGGCGATCGCTGCTGTTCACGGGCGTGCGCATCAACTCCTATGCCAATGTCGAGAACGCCGTGATCATGCCTTACGTGAGTGTCGGCCGCGGCGCGCAGCTGCGCAACGTCGTGATCGACCGTGGCGTCGAGATTCCTGAAGGGCTCGTCGTTGGTGAGGATCCCGAGCTCGACGCAAAACGGTTCCGCACCACCGAACAGGGCATCTCGCTCATCACGCAGCCGATGATCGACAGGCTGAACGCATGGCGTTGACGCGCGTCCTTGCGGTCGCATCGGAAATCTATCCGATCATCAAGACCGGCGGTCTTGCCGATGTCGCCGGCGCGCTGCCGGCCGCATTGAAAGCCCATGACGTCGAGATGCGGACGCTGGTGCCGGGCTATCCGGCCGTCATGCGGGCCCTGCCGAAGGCGGAGGAAATCCGGCGCTGGCCGGATTATTTCGGCGGGCCGGCGCGCCTGCTCGCGGGCACGCACGACGAACTCGACCTCTTCGTGCTCGACGCACCACATCTCTATGAGCGGCCGGGCAACCCCTACGTTACCGCAGAGGCGATCGACTGGCCGGATAATGGCGTGCGCTTTGCGGCGCTGTCGCGCGTCGCCGCCGATATCGGGCTCGGCCTCGTCCCTTCGTTCGTGCCTGACGTCGTGCATGCCCACGACTGGCAGGCAGGATTGCTACCAGCCCATCTGCACTATGCAAGCGGCCCCCGTCCCGGGACCGTGATGACCATTCACAACATGGCCTATCAAGGCAAGTTCGCCTACGAGATGCTTGCTTCGTTCGGCTTGCCGCCTGAGTCCTTCAGCCTGCACGGCATCGAATATTTTGGCGGGATCAGCTTCCTGAAGGCCGGCCTGCAATTCGCCGACCGCATCACCACGGTGTCGCCGACCTACGCGCAGGAAATCCAAGGCGACGAGGGCGGCATGGGGCTCGGCGGCCTCTTGCGCGAGCGCTCGGGCGTGCTCAGCGGAATCCTCAACGGCATCGACACGGCAGTGTGGAATCCCGAGACCGACCCGCACATCGCCTATCGCTTCGGCGCGAAGGAGCTGCAATTCCGGACCGCCAACAAGGCGGCGCTGCAAAGACAGTTCAATCTCGCGCCGTCCACGGATGCGCTTCTGCTCGGCGTGATCAGTCGGCTGTCGTGGCAGAAGGGCCTCGATCTCCTGCTCGAGACAATTCCGACGATTCTCGGCGAAGGCATGCAGCTCGCGCTGCTCGGCAGCGGCGATGCCGACCTCCAGGACCGCTATCAGGCCGCGGCACGCGCTCATCCCGGCCGCATCGCCGTCGTGATCGGCTATGACGAGATCCTTGCCCACCTCATCCAGGCGGGCTCCGACGCGCTTGTCGTGCCGTCGCGGTTCGAGCCGTGCGGTCTCACCCAGCTTTGTGCGCTTCGCTATGGCGCCGTGCCGGTCGTCTCGCGCGTCGGCGGGCTTGCGGACACGGTGGTGGACATCGGCGAGGCCGATAGCAGCGGCCACGACGCGACCGGATTCAAGTTCGGACCAGTGACGGCGCAGGGGCTCGCCGCCGCGCTACGCAAGGCGAACCTCGCCTTCCACGACCATTTGACCTGGCGCAGGCTGCAATTGAGCGGCATGACGACCGACGTCTCCTGGCGCAACCGGGCGGGCGACTATGCGGCACTCTATCGCACGATCATAGCAGCCCGCCGGTAATGACGGGTCAACAGACGCATTTCTATCAACGAATCAGTGCTATAGGGCGGCCACCATGGAACCGCTCATCGTCAAGCTGCTCGGGTTCGCTGCGGCAACCTGCACGACCCTCGCCTACACCCCGCAATTCATCAAGGTCTGGAAGACCCGTTCCACCGAGGACATCTCGCTCGGCATGTTCCTCGCGATGATGCTGGGGCTTGCGCTCTGGCTAGTCTACGGCCTGCTCTCCGGCGACGCGCCGCTGGTGGCCGCCAACGCGATCACCATGGTGCTCGCCGGCGGCATCCTTGTCATGAAGCTGAAATACGGATGAGTACGGGCAGTTCACCCTCTCGCATTTGCCTCCTTGTGGTCCCTGCCGGATAAGCGCTGCTGCTATCGGACATTCCAAGGCAAGTTGTTGAGCGATGGGATCACTGCCCCTCGGCCCGAACCGGGGGCTTCTGCTCGCGTTGGACGCTCTGGCTCAGCGACGCCAGCGCAGTCTTCAGGTCCTCAGAGATCGGCGCGAGGCCATCAAGGTCCTCGAAGGCTTGCGAGACGCGCTCATTCGCTGATTTCTCGAACGGTTCGAAGCCGCCCGAGATGCGCGTTTCTCCCCCAAGAACGATGGCAGCGGCAATTGACCCGAACATAAGAATTGCGGCTCCAATGATGCCGGGTTTGCGGTTGCTGTGACGGATCGGCGGCGACTGCAAGAGGTGATCGGTGGTCATTGTCTTACCTCGCGGCGTTCAGTGCCTGCATGATGCCGATCGTCGCGAACAAACGGTAGATCTCGCGTCCACCATTAAGAGGTACTCAAGCGGAGGCGCTTCCTATCCACGCTTGTCCGCTTTCTTTTGCCCACCGATTGATGGGTCAATTGATTGCACGAGACGTGGCGTTTCCGGCAGGATTTTCCAGTTAGTCACTCAGGATCGCCATCCCTTCGAAGATAGGGGCAACGTTCTGGAGTTCAGAGGAAGCCGTGCTGAAACTCTTTCTGGTCGTTTTACACCGCAAGCGGCGGCATCGCCTCGGTCAGCAACCGGTCCCCGGCGATATGGCGTGGTACGAAAGCATCGCGAAAGAGCGAAACGAACAGAATTCAAATG
>NZ_JBBIAM010000150.1:0-21096 GCF_054185185.1 Bradyrhizobium sp. UFLA05-153 | reverse complement strand
GCCCCCGTGTAATGCCGATGCCAAAGCGCGTCGCGCGCCCTGTCGGCCGGATCATCACCCATCCACTCGGTCTCGTCGAACACGACATCGTCACAAAGGTGCTCTCCTTCCTGCCGGACCGCAACTCAGCAAAATCCAACCTCGCTTATGCTGACGTGGTCGTTGCGGGGGGCCTTGGGCTCGGATCACCGGAGAATTTTCAACTGGTGCACCAGCTCGCGACAGTACTTGGGGCCGAATACGGCAGTTCGCGACCGCTGGTGCAGAAGGGCTGGGTCACCTCCGATCGCCAGATCGGGCAGACTGGCAAGACGATTCGGCCGAAACTCTATGTTGCGGCCGGCATCTCGGGCGCGATCCAGCACCGTGTCGGCGTCGAGGGTTCCGACCTTATCGTCGCTATCAACACCGACAAGAATGCTCCGATCTTCGACTTTGCCCATATAGGTATCGTTACCGATGCCATCGATCTGTTGCCGCCGCTCACCGCCGCGTTCCGCGCACGGTTGTCGCCGCATTCCAGCGGCCGGATTGCAGGTTAAAGGAGCACGATCATGATCGAAGAAAAATTCGATGCCATCGTCGTTGGCGCGGGCATGGCCGGCAATGCGGCAGCGCTTACCATGGCCGAGCGTGGCATGAAGGTGCTGCAACTCGAACGCGGCGAGTATTCTGGCTCGAAGAACGTGCAGGGCGCGATTCTGTATGCCGACATGCTGGAGAAGCTGATTCCCGATTTCCGGGAGGATGCTCCGCTTGAGCGACACTTGGTCGAACAGCGCTTCTGGATGATGGACGACCGCTCGCACACTGGTTTGCACTACCGCTCCGAGGACTTCAACGAGGAGAAGCCGAATCGCTACACCATCATCCGCGCTCAGTTCGACAAATGGTTCTCGCAAAAGGTTCGCGAAGCGGGCGCCACGGTACTATGCGAAACGACGGTCACGGAGCTTGCTCAAGATGCACATGGCAAGGTCATTGGTGTGCGGACCGATCGCCGCGACGGCGAGATCCATGCCGACGTCGTCGTGCTGGCGGAGGGCGTCAACGGCATGCTCGGTACACGCGCGGGCCTGCGCGAGCGGCCGAAGCCCGAAAAGGTCGCGCTCGCAGTCAAGGAAATGCACTTCCTGCCGCGAGAGACAATTGAGGCGCGCTTCAATCTCAAGGGCGACGAAGGCGCGGTGATCGAGGCCGTTGGCACGATTTCTCGTGGCATGACCGGCATGGGCTTCATCTACGCCAACAAGGAGAGTATCTCGCTGGGTATCGGCTGCCTGGTCGCCGACTTCCAGCGCACCGGCGAGACGCCTTATGGCCTGCTCGATCGTTTTAAGCGGCATCCTTCAGTCGCGCGGCTGATAGAAGGTTCCGAGGTCAAGGAATATTCCGCCCATCTGATCCCCGAGGGGGGCTTCAAGGCGATCCCGCAACTCTACGGCAAGGGGTGGGTCGTGGTCGGCGACGCCGCGCAGCTTAACAACACAATTCATCGCGAAGGATCTAATCTCGCGATGACCTCCGGCCGGATTGCGGCGGAAGCGATCCTTCAGATCAAGTCGCAGAATCAACAGATGATCCCGCAGAACCTGGCGCTATACAAGACGATGCTCGATGAATCCTTCGTGATCAAGGATCTAAGGAAGTACAAGGATATGCCAGCCTTGATGCACACCCGATCGCAAAATTTCTTCCTAACGTATCCGCAGCTCGTCTCCAAGGCTATGCAAAACTTTCTCCGTGTCGACGGTACGCCTAAGGTCGAAAAGGAGAAACTTGCACTCAAGTCCTTCACCAAGGCGCGTTCGCGGAGAGGTCTGCTCGGCGACGCCTTTCACCTCGTGCGCGCGTGGCGGTGAACGAAAACGACAATGCCAACGACGGAGACCAAATAATGTCGATCGAGCTATCCATGCGTGTCGAGGACAAGCTATTCTACAACCGCTATCTCGTCGATACCGGCCGACCCCATATCAAGGTGCGGCCGCATGCCAAGCCATCGCCGCAGCTCTTGTCAATGCTCAAGGCCTGCCCAGCACGCTGCTACGACCTTAACGAACAGCGCCAAGTTGAGATTACCGTCGATGGCTGCATCGAATGCGGAACTTGCCGGATAATCTGCGAGGAGAACGGCGATATTGAATGGAGCTATCCGCGAGGTGGGTACGGCGTGCTGTTCAAATTTGGCTAAGTCAAAACGCCGAGGCGTGCTTGGCGATTTCCGGAAGCGAAGTTCCTCGAGCCCTCGAGGTGCCTCCGGGGACTGGCCGCTATGACGTGAGAATGATCGGGCCTTCGGGCGAATGGGAACGGCCCAGGGAATCAGCGCACGATCAGAGTAGACCCATTTCAACCGCATAGGACCTAGATGAAGACCGAACATCTCGCCCCCTACGTGCTGAAGGGTGGAGAAGCGGGGCGGGCGCGACTTGCGGTGATCGCCCGAGTGCTGGCTGAGCCGACACAGTTACTGCTCGATCAATCTGAACCGCTCGAGGGGTGCATAGCCGTCGATGCAGGCTGCGGCGGCGGCGATGTAGCGTTCGAATTGGCAAAGAGGGTTGGCCGAGCCGGTCATGTCATCGGTTTGGACCTCGACGAAGACAAAATCGTCATGGCGCGAAGGGAGGCGAGGCGGCGTGGCATCCCCAATGTCGAATTCTGCTGCGCAAACGTCGCACGTCATTGGCCAGTACGCGGCGTGTCCCTGGTGAGCGTGCGGTTCGTGCTCACCCATCTCGTCGATCCTGGAGAGGCGCTGAAACACGCTTACGCGGCACTCCGACCTGGAGGCATGATCGTCGTACAGGATATCGATTGTGACGGCGAGTTCTGCGATCCGCCGTCAGCTGCATTTCGGCGCAAGGGCGAACTCTTCATTGCGGCGGTGCGGCGGCGGGGCGGAGATCCCTTGATCGGCCGCAGTCTCGTCCGTCTCCTGGAAGCGGCTGGCTTCTCTGACGTTCACTCCTCAATGACTCAGCCATGCGGGCGCAATGGTGACGTCAAACGAGTCCCATTGCTGACTTTCGTGGCAATTCGCGATGCGCTGATGCAGCTGGGGCTCACCAGCATCCAGGAGATCGGCGCCATCGAGAGTGAACTCGAAGCGTTTCTCGTTCGGCCCGACACAACCGTCGGGCTACCACGCATTTTCCACGCCTGGGGCCGAAAGCTGTGAAGCCTAGGTCTGCTGCTTGTATCAGCTCAAGCTGGTTCCGCGATTGTTCGGCAGCGTGTGACGGTAGATGCCCGCTGGGCTGTTCTTGCCTGCGTCGAGCGGACGAGCGACACGCAACGAACGCAGGCGCTACGAGATCTCGCGAGTAGCTTTTCTCTTTTCATCGAACGAAGTACGCAAGGATAAAGGTGTGACGACGATGATCGAGGAGGAGTTTGCCGCCATGCGCGGTCATCGTAACCGCATTCACCGCTATCGCCGTTTACTTGAAAACCAGCCAGGTGAGCGTGAGCGACGATATCTCGAACAACGTTTGTCCGAAGAGTATTCTGCTTTCGATGCCTTAGTGGCGGCTAGCTTTCCTCTCATTTTTAGGATCTCGCACGTGGTTGGTCCGGAGCCGTCCGTTTCAGCCCCAGCAAAGAGCGCCACCCTGTGACCAGAGCCCTGATTTCGGGGCTCCTCAACGCCCTCGAGATGGCGTTCGCCATGCCAGTGCGCGCATATGCTGCAAGCCATGCCGTTGTGGCGTTCGCGTTCGCTAGCTGCCGCCTTTCGCGAGGAAGGCGCCACGCAGCAGGCTATCCATTTGGCACTGAGTACCAAGCGTACGACCATGTGGCATGCGTCCGGCGCACGAGAAATCAGGCGTGCCGCACCACATCGTCAAGCGCTGTATGCGAAGTACGAATCTTCCTTGTAGTCGAATATGTGAGCTTCGCGACGGGTAACTTTCACCGAAAAGCAGGATGACGTGTCGTGATCAAAGCCGCTGTACGCGCCGGAGCCGTTCGGCATGAGCGTGAAATGCGATCCCTCACCGTGGTGGTGTACGTTCGCTAACTCGCCACTGACATAACAATGGCTAATGTAGTCATATCCGCAAACCCTATTGTCCTTTACGGAGACGCTGATCCTGTAGGCGTGGGTCTCGTATTCGTACACCCTGGTGACAAGGCGTCCGAGACTATGAGCCAGCGCGACAGCTGCTGCAGCCGCCCGAATACGCGGTTTCACGCTGCCTCCTCGCTAATTGATCGGGGAAACTGGAGCGAGGGGCCGATAGTGGGCCCGGAGACACGCCGACCCCCTCTATATGATCTGCTGATTGTGTGCCTCACGAAGCAAGCAGTATGCCGAACTTGGGCTGAAGCGACCGCAGGCACCTCCGTCCGAGGGCCGGTCTGGAAGGATCTAGCGTCCGAGTCATCTTGCGTCGAGACCATCGACGCGTTCGCGATAACCTCCAGATGCGAGCCGCCGGGTCGTCAACTCGCGAATGCGAGGAGATGAGCTCTCCGAAGAGGGCTTGAATCGGACGTTGCGTCAGGTTGTACGTAGCGGCTAAAATTCGTTCCAGAAGCGATAACCAGATGACACAGCGCTTTCTTGTCACCGTACTATGTTCCGCATTCGAGTTGATTGGGATGAGCAGAGTTGCGCTCGCGGACACAATCGGCCGCTACGACTGCAATATCGTCGCCACAGCTCGAGAGCCGCTGGGTGATCGCAATGAACACGACATCGTCAGCTTTCAGTATACGTGTCGCGGCGTGGATGGGCTATTCGAGGACGCTATCGCGACGATGATAGCCGTCGCTGAGTCCGATAATGAGGAGGCAACCTATTTGGCGTCTTTCGGTCTTCATCGCTCGCCCGACGGCTTTGCAGCTGAGCAGCTCCTGGACGGCATCGGCGACATTGTTATGGAGGACGGCAAAGTCGTAGGGCTCGAAGCGTACGGTAAGACATCGTTTAAGTTCGCATCCGGTACCTTGGAGAGTCTTGCGGAAAAGACCGTCAAGTTCACAACAAAGCCTACCGGAGTTGGTCGATTTGAGTTGAAGTTCACAGAGTTTCTCGGCAAGTGAAGCTATGGCCGCTCGCTCCGAAATCGAGCTTTAGCAAGATCTCGCTGACTTATCCTCCGGCTTAGGTAAGCTTGTCGACCATGAAGGTTCACGTCCTGAATCGCCATACGACAAATCCGCGTGAACCGCAGTGCGTTGAGCGAGGTGAGTGAGGCGCCTGGTGATCCCGGTGTTGACTGCTGGCACACCACAGGATTTGTGCGTTTCTGCTGGTGATGCAGTGCGCTAGTGATGGTCGTCGGCGAAGCCGCTAACTCGCTGGTTCAGCAAGTTGACGATCGTGACACAATTCTGCGGACGTTATATGGGAAGAGATGTTTAGATCGGCGCAGGTGCACGACGCTCATGTGTTCCGCGTGCCCTTTAGACGTCAAGATGGTCGTGACCGTGTTCAGCTCTTCGACCGTTTGCTAGGATAACATAGCTCAAAAACGTTCAACCAGCACTTCGCTATCCCGCGCGTGGCTGTCCGACGGTGAACGTGCGATCTCAGTAATTCACGGTCGCCAGACGTGGCGTTGGCCCGCAAAGGCCACACGGGTGTTCGTCCGTATTCCACTGGCCCAAATCCTGCACTGCACAAAATGCGAAATGCCGCGGCTTACGCAACGGAGGCGCATTTGAGTCTCGATCTGCCAAAACGACCGTGCGGAGGCGGCTTCACTGCTGGCGAACACCGGTGGCGCTTGCGCGCGGGCGCACCCGGTTTCTGGCGCCGGTCGTGCCGCCCGTGGTGATGCGGACTCTGGAGATCTCGATGGTCAATCAATTGGATTTGGCGTCGTTCAAGCTGCACCCTGAGCGGGAGGCTGTGCTCGGCGAAGTGCATGCGCGCCCGTTTACGGGTCTCGTTTCGTCACTCGGCATGGTCCGCTTCGTGTTTCTAGCAAAGGGGGACGATGCCGCAGGCGATCGCCGCCGGTTTGTCGATTTCTGTCGGGAGCACAAGGTGCCCCCGCCGGAGCCCTCCGCGAAACATCATCAGATCGGGTTCGGGCCGGTGGTGCTAAGGTGGGAGCAGCATTCGGAATTTGCGACTTTCACATGGATCTGGAGTACCGCGAACAGTTCAGCCGTTCGTCAATTCGGTGACATCCGTAGCAGCGTTCAGTCACTAATCCGCGCACTATCGCAGAGTGGAGAATTGCTCGCTGCGATCAAGTTAGAGGCAGAGCGGGGGGCTTGTCCGACCGAGCGCGCCGAGCAGATCTTTGACAAAAGTAGCCTGGCGATGGTGAACGTCAAAGGCGGAGCAGGCGTGGTGGCCTCGGACTTTCGCGCTGACGACAAAGGTTTCACGAGAATTCTAGTCTACGATCTAGGCTTGACGCCGCACGATCTCGGCGCGCTGGTGCAACGTCTTCTAGAAATCGAGACCTACCGCTCGCTGGCGCTGCTTGGTCTGTCGACTGCGCTAGAGCTGGCGCCGTCGGTCGATCGAATCGATCGCCGTCTCGTCGAAGTGCTCGAGGAAATGCAGGGTGCCGAAGGGCTGAAAGTCAACAACCATCTACTTGAGGAACTGACGGCGTTAGCCGTATCCTTCGAACGGGACGTCGCCGGAAGTCTGACCCGTTTCGGTGCCAGCAGAGCATATAATGAGCTGGTGCAATCGCGACTGTCGATCGTTGAAGGCAAGGATATCGCGGACTATCCGACATGGTCGTCCTTCCTGGCACGTCGTATGGCGCCTGCGATACGAACCTGCGCGACCATGGAGGAGCGTCAGGCCAATCTATCGGACAAGCTAGCTCGCGCCGCCGATCTGTTGCGAACGCGCGTCGACGTCGAAATCGAGCAACAGAATCGCGATCTGTTGCACTCGATCAACGAGCGCACGAGACAGCAACTTCGGCTGCAGTCCACGGTCGAGGGGTTGTCAGTCGGGGCGATCGGATACTATGTGGTCAGCCTGTTTGCCTATCTCGCCAAGGGCGCGCAGGATGTCGGACTACATGTAGAGCCCGCGTCCGTAACCGCGGCCTTCGTGCCGATCGCCGTCGGCGTGATCTGGCTCGTCAGTTACAATATTCGAAAACGGCACCTCAAGCCCGACGACGCATCGTCCAGGGGAGGCAAATAAGCTTTCATGGCAAAAGCGCGTCGACACAAAATCTCGCTGTGCGCGTGAGGCGCGCCGAAGGGCATGTTTCAATCTCGCGGTGGCTCCCGGGTGGCGCGCCTTTGCGTAGTCTGCAGTTGTGAAGGTTGATTATTCGGCGAGCATCTGCCGGTCAGCATGAGAGACCTTTTCTCTTATCGGCGAGGCAACAGCGGACGATCGCCTGCAGGAGTTCTCGATTTCGGTCGTAACTTGATTAGATCGGAGCTGATCCATGCCAATCCAGCAAGCCCCTCTCGCAGATCAATCTCCAGCAAGTTCATGCCCGAGTTATCCCGAACGGCGCGCTTAATAAGTCGGCGTTTGCACGGGTTCGCGGGAGAGAGGTGTGCCAGGCCCTCATGGTCGCCCGGGCCGCGCGCCTAGCTATCCGCCGGCTTGGTAATACCTCGAAAGACGACAGCGGTCTCAACAGGATTGGTCTTGATGGCAGTGTCGCAGTTGCCCCCTATCGAATCCACCCCGGATGGCGACCATAGCCCGCGCGATGCGGCGGAGGTCGATACCATATCGATGTTTCTGCATACTTATATCGATAATGACACCGAGGATGAACATAGCTCATCGCGCAGCGACAGTTGCGCAGTCGCCGATGGAGTGTTGTCGTAAACATCCTGACGTTTTGTATTGTCCTGGAGACAACAGGTCGACGAAGCGGTCAGACGGCATCGGTGTTGGTCTGTACGAGCAGGGCACCTTCGAGCGGCTCATCTCCTCCGTTGAATGTTCAGTCTATCAGTCGGAGCGATGTTCGGTTTGCTACAGGATTGTCCGAGAGCGACTGAGCGGAGCGCGTCAACGCGGGTAAAGGAGCGGGCTCGGCTGCTTCATGCGAAGATAAACCTGAAATCTGTGCTCTGAGTTTGCACGAAAGGCTCGTTCAAGATCATCGTGCGGTTGAAAAACGGCGCCCGAGGTGAGGACACCCATCTTGGATCGTTAGGATGAGAATGTGGCCAATATTGCCGCAAGGGAAGAGCAACCGGACAGAAATGGGCCACTGAAAATGGTCGAAAAAGCCCGCTGAGATCGCTCTGATCTTGATGAAGGTCTCGCAATCGGCACGAATACTCGGAGTATACGAGTTGACGTCACGTGCAATTCAAGCGCATTCGAGGGCGCTCTTCGCAGAAGAACCGTGCAGTAGATGTACGCTCGGCTGGGCACACCACTTGCTTTGTTCAACCTAGCATCACCAGGCCCCTCCCGGTGGTGTAGGGGCGGACTCGGCGTAATTCCAGGTCCAGGCGTCGGGGCCGCCCCGCGGGTTTTTCTACGGTCCACCGTCGGGAGGCGATGTGAAAGCGTATGTTGGGATGCGGGCGTTGGCCGCCACTTTTGGCGTCTTGTCATCAAGCTGTACGAACCTGAACTATGGCGATAGCAGGATTACCGTCGCCGAAAGCGGGGTCGGCGCGAGCGGCATGGCTTTGTCGGCGTTTGCTACCTCGCGCGAGAATGGCGTTTCGCGCGGTTGGCTCGATCGCAGAATCTGATTCTTCAGCTGACGAATTCCATCAGGGAATTTGCGCTCTGCGAAGCCGGAGAACGTCGTACCTACGACTTGCGTTGCGGCAGACGCACCGAACCGTCCACGAGCCAGTGGGAGAAGCACGTGCGTGCGCGATCAACGTCGATTATTCCACTCGCTGGTGTCCTAAGCGAGAATCGCACGGTGCTCCTCGCGTTTGAGGGATGGCACCCCTGTTATGTCAAGATGCAGGCTTCGGGAGCAAGGGGTGAACGAGATGTCTGAGTTCGTCCCTGCGCATGTGCCGTCGCCGCCGGAATCATTCAATTTCGCCGCCCATCTTCTTGCGCTGAATGCCAATCGCAGCGGCAAGGTTGCCTTTGTTGATGATGCGGGCCAGCTCAGCTATGGCGAGCTCGAGATGCGCATCCGCCGCCTCGCCTCGGGGCTGCGCGATCTCGGCGTCAAGCGCGAGGAGCGTGTTTTGATGCCGATGCAGGATTGCACGGATTGGCCTGTGGCCTTTCTCGGCGCCATCTACGCTGGCATCGTACCGGTCGCAGTGAATACGCTGCTCACTACTGACGATTATGCCTACATGCTCGAGCACTCCCGCGCTCAGGCCGTGCTGGTCAGCGGCGAGGTGCTTCCAGCCATCAGGGCAGCTCTGATAAAAGCTGATCATGAGGTTCGCAAGGTCGTCATCTCACGTCCGCTCGCGCCGGTAGATTTCGGCGAGGTTGATTGTGAAGCATTTCTCGACGCTCATGCCATCATGGCACGGCCGGCACGCACCCATTCCGATGATGTCGCATTCTGGCTGTATTCGTCCGGATCGACAGGAAGGCCGAAAGGCACTGTTCACTCCCAAGCCAATCCGTATTGGACATCTGAGCTTTACGGAATGGCAACACTCGGTGTTCGCGAGGACGACGTCTGCTTCTCCGCGGCGAAGCTTTTCTTCGCGTATGGACTTGGCAACGCCTTGACATTCCCGATGTCGGTTGGAGCAACCACCCTATTGATGTCCCAGCGTCCGACACCGGAGGAGGTGTTCAAGCGTCTTACGGGCGGCATCGCCGGGGTGAAGCCGACCCTCTTCTTCGGTACGCCGACAGGATTTGCCGGCATGCTCGCCGCGTCCGTACTGCCGTCGCGAAAGGAGGTCGCACTTCGTCTGGTCTCCTCAGCGGGCGAGGCGCTTCCTGCTGAGATCGGCAGACGGTTCAAGGAGCACTTCGGCGTGGATATCGTTGATGGCATTGGGTCGACGGAGATGCTCCATATTTTCATCTCGAACCGGCCGAACGACATCCGCTATGGGACGACGGGCTGGCCTGTACCTGGCTACGAGATCGACTTGCGCGACGACGAAGGAAAGTCGCTGCCGGACGGCGAGCCCGGTGATCTCTACATTTGCGGACCATCGGCTGCGATGATGTATTGGAGCAATCGCGCCAAGACTCGTGAGACGTTCCAGGGCTGCTGGACGAAGAGCGGCGACAAGTACATTAGAAATGCGGACGGAACATATACCTACGCGGGCCGCAGCGACGACATGGTCAAGGTCAGTGGAATCTATGGGAGTCCGTTTGAAGTTGAGGCGACGCTTGTTCAACATCCAGCGGTTCTCGAAGCCGCCGTGATCGGCGTGCCGGACGCGGAAGGTCTGACCGAGACCAAGGCTTATGTCGCATTGAAGCCGGAGTCCGCAACGAATGACGCGGAACTGAAGGCCTTCGTCAAGGATCGTCTTGCACCGCACAAGTACCCGCGGATCATCCAATATGTCGATGAATTGCCGAAGACGGACACTGGAAAAATCCTCCGCTTCAGGCTGAGAGAAGGTGGTCGTCTAGGCGGCTCGGTTCGTGAAGTCATCAACCAAGAGCGCTCGTGATCGCCAGATCGGAAACGATGTGCTCGCGCAACTCAGGGGTTGGCCCGCTTCTTGCTGCCCGTGCGTCCATCGATAGGTCAAAGCAGAAGACGGGAGGGGCCATGGGCGCGGCGGCGGAAACGTTCTACAGCGTGATCAGGCGACAGGGCATCACGCGTCGAAGCTTTCACAAATTCTGCGCCCTGACGGCGACGAGCCTCGGGCTTGGCCCGCTGGCGGCTAGCCGCATTGCAACTGCGCTCGAAACAAAGCCACGAATGCCGGTGATCTGGATGCACGGGCTCGAATGCACCTGCTGCTCGGAGAGCTTCATCCGCTCTGCCCATCCCCTGGTGAAGGATGCCATTCTGTCGATGATCTCGCTGGATTATGACGACACCATTATGGCGGCAGCCGGACATCAGGCCGAAGCGATCCTCGAGGATACCCGCGCCAAGTACAGGGGCCGATATGTGCTCGCGGTCGAAGGTAATCCGCCGCTGAACGAGGGCGGTATGTTCTGCATCCACGGCGGCAGGCCGTTTGTCGAGAAACTGAAGATGATGGCCGAGGACGCGATGGCGATCATTGCCTGGGGTACCTGCGCCTCCTGGGGCTGCGTGCAAGCGGCCAAGCCTAATCCGACGCAGGCGACCCCGATCGACAGGGTCATCAACAACAAGCCGGTCATCAAGGTACCGGGATGCCCGCCGATTGCGGAGGTCATGACCGGCATTGTCACCTTCATCACCACCTTCGGAAAATTGCCCGAGCTCGATCGCCAAGGCCGGCCAAAGATGTTCTATTCGCAGCGCATCCACGACAAGTGCTACCGAAGGCCGCATTTTGACGCAGGCCAGTTCGTCGAGGAATGGGACGATGAGGCGGCGCGCAAAGGATATTGCCTGTATAAGATAGGCTGCAAGGGACCGACCACCTATAACGCCTGCTCGACGGTGCGCTGGAACGGCGGGATCTCCTTCCCGATCCAGTCCGGACACGGCTGCATCGGCTGCTCGGAAGACGGCTTCTGGGACAAGGGGGCGTTCTACGACCGCCTCACCAACATCAAGCAGTTCGGCATCGAGAAGAATGCCGACCAGATCGGCATGGCGGCCGCGGGCGCGGTTGGAGTTGCGGTCGCGGCGCATGCGGCTGTGACGGCCGTGAAACAGTTCGCCAGCAAGCGCGAAGACGCAAACCAACGTCAATAATCGATCTCACGAAACGCAACGATGGGCATGGGCATCCAGACACCCAACGGGTTCAAACTCGACGATTCCGGCAAGCGCATCGTCGTCGATCCGCTAACCCGAATCGAAGGACATATGCGGGTCGAGGTCAATGTCGACTCCGACAACGTGATCCGCAACGCGGTCTCCACCGGCACGATGTGGCGCGGCATCGAGACCATCCTGAAGGGGCGCGATCCGCGCGACGCCTGGGCCTTTACCGAGCGGATCTGCGGCGTCTGTACCGGAACGCATGCGCTAACCTCGGTACGCACGGTCGAGAACGCGCTCGGCATCACCATTCCGGAGAACGCCAACTCGATCCGCAACATCATGCAGCTCTGTCTCCAGGTGCATGACCACCTCGTGCACTTTTACCACCTGCATGCGCTCGACTGGGTCGACGTGATCTCTGCGCTCAAGGCCGATCCGAAGGCAACATCGGCGCTAGCGCAATCGGTCTCGTCCTGGCCGTTGTCCTCACCCGGTTACTTCAAGGATCTCCAGATCCGGCTGACGAAGTTCGTCGAGTCCGGCCAGCTCGGACCGTTCAAGAACGGTTATTGGGGCCATGCAGCCTACAAGCTGCCGCCCGAAGCGAACCTGATGGTGGTCGCGCATTATTTGGAAGCGCTCGATTTCCAAAGGGAAATTGTCAAGATCCACACCGTCTATGGCGGCAAGAACCCCCATCCGAACTGGCTGGTCGGGGGCGTGCCCTGCGCCATCAACGTCGACGGCACCGGCGCGGTTGGTGCCATCAACATGGAGCGGCTCAACCTCGTCTCTTCCATCGTCGACCGCTGCATCGAGTTCGCCGAAAAGGTCTACTTGCCCGACATCCTCACGATCGGCTCATTCTACAAGGACTGGCTCTATGGCGGGGGCCTCTCCAGCAAGAGTGTGATGGCCTATGGTGACATCCCCGAGAACGCCAACGACTATTCCGCGAAGAACCTCAAGGTGCCGCGGGGCGTGATCATCAACGGCAATCTCAACGACGTGCTGCCCATTGACCACGCGGATCCCGAGCAGATCCAGGAATTCGTCACCCACTC
Organism: Bradyrhizobium sp. UFLA05-153; assembly: GCF_054185185.1. NCBI lineage: Bacteria > Pseudomonadati > Pseudomonadota > Alphaproteobacteria > Hyphomicrobiales > Nitrobacteraceae > Bradyrhizobium > Bradyrhizobium sp. UFLA05-153. The sequence continues at coordinate 8,279 of NZ_JBBIAM010000150.1, read as the reverse complement.
CTGGTACAAATATGCCGACGAGTCCCAGGGGCTGCATCCCTGGGACGGTGTCACCGAGCCGAACTATGTACTTGGTCGTAACGCCAAGGGCACCAAGACCGACATCAAGGAGCTCGACGAGGGCGGCAAATATTCCTGGATCAAGGCGCCGCGTTGGCGCGGCAATGCGGTCGAAGTCGGGCCGCTCGCGCGCTACATCGTCGGCTATGCGCAGAACAAGCCCGAGTTCAAGGATCCGACCGAGAAGCTGCTCCAGACACTTGGTCTTCCCGTTACCGCGCTGTTCTCCACGCTCGGCCGCACCGCGGCACGCGCGCTGGAATGCGAATGGGCAGCGCGCCAGATGCGCTACTTCCAGGACAAGCTAGTCGCGCGCATCAAAGCGGGCGACTCCTCGACGGCAAATGTCGACAAGTGGAAGCCGGAGAGCTGGCCGAAGGAGGCCAAGGGTTTTGGTTTCACCGAGGCCCCGCGCGGGGCGCTCGCGCATTGGATCAAGATCAAGGAAACAAGAATCGACAACTACCAGTGCGTGGTGCCGACGACCTGGAACGGCTCACCGCGAGATCCCAAGGGCAATATCGGCGCCTTTGAAGCCTCGCTCGTGGATACGCCGATGGCGAATCTGGAGCAGCCGCTAGAAATTCTGCGCACCATCCACTCCTTCGATCCGTGCCTTGCCTGTTCGACGCACGTGATGTCGCCAGATGGCCGCGAAATGGCGACGGTCAAGGCCCGGTAAGGGAGAAAGGAACGCTATGAAGAATGCAGTTGCGCGCCCGGCGGAAACCGAACCGGACCATGCTGCGATCGCGACCGATGCCGCCGGCAAGCGGACCGTCGCGCGGGCCGTCTATGTCTACGAAGCGCCGGTGCGGATCTGCCACTGGGTGAACGCGTTATCGATTCTCGTGTTGATGGTGACCGGCTATCTGATCGGAGCACCGCTCCCAACGATCGCGCGCGAGACGTCCCAAAACTTCCCGATGGGCTATATCCGCTTTGCGCATTTCGCGGCGGGGCAGGTGCTCGCGGTGTTCTTTCTCGCCCGCATCCTGTGGGCCTTCGCCGGCAACTTCCACTCCCGGCAGATATTCTACATTCCGGTGCATCGCAAGCAGTTCTGGAAGGACGTGCTGCACGAGATCCGTTGGTACGCCTTCCTGGAGCGGGAGCCGAAGATGTATGTCGGCCACAATCCCCTGGCGCAGATCGCGATGTTCACGGGCTTCACATTGGTCGCGACCTTCATGATTGTCACGGGCTTTGCCCTGTATTCGGAAGGGGCCGGGAACGAAAGCTGGCAGCACAAGCTGTTCGGCTGGGTCTTCGCCGTCTGGCCGAACAGCCAGGACGTGCATACTTGGCACCATCTGGGCATGTGGGCGCTGGTCATATTCTTGATCGTTCACATCTATGCTGTCATTCGCGAAGACATCATGTCGCGCCAGAGCATCATCTCCTCGATGATCTCGGGTGTACGTCAGCGCCGTGACTCTGGGGCGAGCAAGCCGAGGCCGGCATGTCAACAGCCAAGGCGCGTCCTGGTGCTCGGTATCGGTAACATTCTTTGGGCCGATGAAGGCTTTGGGGTGCGAGCCGTGGAAGAATTTCATCGCCGCTTTGCCGTGCCCGACAACGTCACCATTCTGGACGGCGGTACGCAGGGGCTTCAGCTTGTGAACTATCTTCAGGAATCTGACTGCCTCATCGTATTCGACGCGATCGATTATGGCCTTAAGCCCGGAGAGTTGAAGCTCGTGCGCGACGAGGAAGTGCCGCGCTTCACCGGTGCTAGGAAGATGAGCTTGCATCATACCAGTTTTCAGGAAGTTATCAGTGCAACTGATCTGCTCGGACATTGCCCAAAAGATCTCGTGCTAATCGGCTGCCAGCCGCTCGATCTCGATGACTGGGGTGGACCCCTGACACGGGCGGTCTGTAATCAGATCGCTCCTGCGGTCGAACTTGCCAGAAAAATCCTAAGTGAGTGGGGCGTGGAGGTAACGCCACGCACCGCACCGTTACGGGAATCCGAGTGGTTGCTCGCCAACGGTATCGATCACCTTCATTACGAGATGAGGGCGCGGACCTGAACGGTCAGCGAGCTGTCGGAGACATCGCGGATGTGTCTTGGTTTGCCAATGACGGTCATTGAAACCGACGGCATTTCGGCGCTTTGCGAGTTTCGCGGCGTACGGCGGCGGGTCTCAGTACTCTTGCTCTCCAATCCGCCGACCCATGCCAAGGTCCTGGTCTATCTCGATACTGCAATTCGGCTACTGGAGGATGACGAGGCGCGGCTGATTGCCGATGCGATTGAAGGCATCGACGCGGCGCTCAATGGTGAGAATTGCGACCGCTTTTTCGCCGACCTGATCGGCCGCGAGCCGATCCTGCCGGAGCATCTCAGGATCGACGTGACCAATGACCATCTTCGGACGAGCCTCACGACAAGCACCGGGCTGACGGAGACTGTCGCGAAGTTGGAAGACAAGTCTCCGTTCCAGAAAGATGACTCTCAACCGTTCATGACAAGGGCTCCTTCATCTGAAAACGCGGCGTCGCATGCATAGGAGAATATCTGAGTTGTCGTCAGCGAGCGTGCACGCAAGCCTTGCGGAAGCGGCCGACGCTGCCGTCGTTCGGCCCGATTTGATCAATGAGTTTCAGGGGCGGCTGTGTGGCGCGGTGATCACGCGAGAGGCCGAGAGTGAGCTCTATCAGCATTTTGCTGTACGCGCTCATTTGATGCTGAGTTTGCTCGCCAGGAAGAAGATACCTGCGCTGATCGCAAAAATCCGGGAGAGGTCGATCAATTTCGATCGCATTTCCACGCCTGTGAACCGACCGCGCGGAAGCGTGGCCGCAGTCGTAGAGACCGTCGTCCCCTACCATAGATCACAGGGTGCCGGAGTATGAAGGCGCGTCTCTGCACAGCGCTTGACGACGCGGAGCGGCCGATCTACGGCGAGGAGAGGCTCGAGGCGGCGGGCGGCCGCCTGACCGCAGCGGGCGCTTTGGCGAAGCTTGCGTCACTCGATAGTGCGGAGCTGGCTAGGTGCTGCCCGAACGCGGTCGAACTGTTGTCGAAGGTCGCCGCCACCATCGCCAGCCAAAAGGCCAATGTGCCGACACGATTGTTTCGACTCGGCGATCTCAACGATCTCGAACGCATGCTGATTGCCGATGTGATCGGCGAAGGCGAGGTGGCCGGCGTCGTCGCACTGCCGGACGGATCGCTGGCGCAAGTCCAGGAATCGGTGCTGGCCGGGATCTGGCGCGTGCGGCTCGATACGAACGAGGCATCCGAATATCTCGAGGTCGGCGCCATCCCCGAGATCGTCAAACGCGCGGCTATCGATCTCACGGCTGTGAATTTCGAGATCGGGCACGCGCCGGAGGGGGCGATGAACGTGCTGCCGGTGCTCGCCGAAATCCGCGAGCGCGCGCTGGCCTGGCGCCCCGGCATCTGCTCGCAGGTCATCAATTTCACGCTGCTGCCGATGAGCCCGGTCGACATGAGCTTCCTCCAGGAGACCATCAAGAACGGGCCGATCCAGCTCGTCTCGCGCGGCTATGGCACCTGCCGCGTGCTTGCGACCGGAATCCGCAATGTCTGGTCGGTGCAGTTCTTCAATGCCATGGACGCGATCATCGTCGACACGCTTGAGGTGGGCAGCGTGCCGCTGGTCACGATTGCCGCCGACGAGGATCTTCAGGATTCCGCCGCGCGCTTGCAAGAAATAATTGAGGCCTATTTCAAATGAACGGGTTCGAGAATCTTGCCGTGCGCCAGGATGTTGCCGACGGCACGAAGCTAGAATGCGTCATCCGCTGTACGGTCTGTGACCCCACGGCGACGAGGTGGCGCCCGGCACGCCGTGCACGGCGTTGTCTGAAGGACTGGCACTGTCGCAATCGTGACGACCCCAAAATCCAAGTTCATGGGCGATCGAGCCATCATGTGTGACGCAGTAGCAGCTACCAGTGAAGTCGACGCGGTGGCGCGGGGTAAGCGGTTGGCAGGCGCACCTAGCGCTGCGCCGATCGAATCTCGCCTGGTGAACCACACGCTCCTCGGCATCATGTTCCCTCTTGTCGTGATTCCCGCGGGCGAAATTGCGCGGGAGGTCGCCGGCTCGACGCTGCATGTCCGCTTTCCTGCCGGCAATATCGAATTCTCCTCCGGCGAGGTGGCCGACGTCGACCGGATCGCGAGCTGCTCGCTACTCTCGCCGATGTTCGCCGTCACCGACGTGGCGCCGGTGCCGGCGACGGCGGAAGCCGCCCTGGCCGAGCTGATGCTGCCGACCGACGGCGAGGAGGTGGTCCGCCGCAAGGCCCCGCAAAAAACGCGATCGATCGGCGTAACTTCCTGCGTCGCGTTCTGACGGAGTGGCACACATGAGTTTGGTCTTCCGCAATGAGATCGACATCACGGTCTGGCTCGCCGGCCGCACCATCGCGGACGTCACGATCCTGCCACGCAGCCGGCCACCTTTGGCGCGCCTGTTTACGGGAAAGCCGGTCGCATCGCTGTCGGGCGTGCTGCCGCGGCTGTTTTCGCTGTGCGCGACGGCTCATCAGGTGGCATTCCTATCAGCGGTCGAGGCCGCATATGGCAAAGAACCGCCTGCCGAGACGCTCCGGCGCCGTGTCACCGTTGTGGTTGCCGAGCGCCTGACTGAGCTGTTGCGGGGCCTCTTCGTCGGCCGCTTCGCGCTGGATAGCAGAATTGCCGCCGTCGTTCGTGCCATGATGCTGGCGACGACCGCGCTCGGCTGCAGCGAGGAACCACCGCGCGGCGAGGCCGTGTCGCAGATCAGAGCGGGGATCAACACATTGGGGATCACGGGCGAGGAGCTGGCACCGACGACTGGCAGCGCGCTGGCGATGCATCTTGCGAGCCTCAATGACGATTCGCTGTCGCTTTCTATGATCAAGCCGTCGTTCTTGTCAGCGGCCGAGGATCTTGACGTCCTCATGGGAATGCTGGCGGACAGCCCGACCTTCTCCGAGGCTCCCGATCTTCACGGCCGCATTCCGGAGACCGGCGTTTGGGCGCGCAGGGTTATGCGTGAGGCGTGTCTGCCGCAAGACGCCGGCCCCGCCGAGCGCCTGAAGGCGCGGATTTCCGAGATAGCCCGACTTTGCGTCTGGCTTGAGGGCAGCGAGGAAGTGCCGGAAAGCGGTGTTATCGAAAGCTATCGCCTCGGCAACGGCAGGGGTGCGGCAGCTGTCGAATGTGCTCGCGGCCGACTTTACCACGCCATTGTTATCGATGACGAGGATTGCATCGCCCGTTTCGAATTCCTGGCCCCCACTGAATGGAATTTCCATGCGCGCGGACCGCTGGTCCAGAGTCTGCACGGCTCGCTGCTGGCCGGCGGCCGGCACGGACAGGACTCGGTGCGTGCCCTCGTCGGCTCGTTCGATCCATGCGTCGATTTCAAGCTCGCCTTCCGTGAGGTCGACCATGCATGAAATGGCACTGTGCGAAGGCATCATCGGCATCATCGAGGAAGAGACGCGCAAGCGCCCGTTCTCCCGGGTGAAGGTGGTGTGCCTCGAGATCGGAGCGCTCAGCCATGTCGCGCCGGCGGCTATGACGTTCTCTTTCGAAGCCGCCGCCGCGCAGACCATCGCGCGAGGAGCCAGGCTCGAGATCGTCAAGACGCCCGGAATAGCCTGGTGCATGGCCTGCTCGACGAGCGTCGAGATCAGGCAACGCTATGAGCCGTGTCCGTCCTGCGGCAGCCATCAATTGCAGGTAACCGGCGGGGAAGAAATGCGCGTCAAGGAACTGGAGGTCGACTAATGTGTACGGTTTGCGGCTGCGGTGACGGAAAGTCGGTCGTCGTGCATGCGCATGATCACCATCCTGATCATGGTCATCATCAACTTTATAAACCTGGCCACGATTTCGATCACCACCATGGTGCGGCCAATGATCATGGGCATGGCGACGTCGGGCTGCTCGATTGCGGCGCGAATCCGGCTGGCCAGGAAGTTTACGGCATGAGCAGCGATCGTATCATACAGGTCGAGCGCGATATCCTGAGCAAGAACGAAAGGCTTGCCACCGAGAACCGTGCGCGCTTCCATGCCGACGATGTGCTCACGTTCAACCTGGTCTCGAGCCCGGGCGCCGGCAAGACCTCGCTGCTGGTTCGCGCTGTCTGCGAACTGAAAGACAGCTTTCCGATCGGAGTGATTGAGGGCGATCAGCAGACATCCAACGACGCCGAGCGGATCCGCGCGACCGGCGTACCGGCTATCCAGGTCAACACCGGCAAGAGTTGCCATCTCGATGCGGCGATGGTGGGCGAGGCCTATGACCGGCTGGCTCGGCTCAACGGCGGCATCCTTTTTATCGAGAATGTCGGCAATCTCGTTTGTCCTGCCGCCTTCGATCTCGGCGAAGCCTGCAAGATCGTGGTGTTATCGACCACCGAGGGCGAAGACAAGCCGCTCAAGTATCCGGACATGTTCGCTGTCTCGTCTCTGTTGCTGATCAACAAAATTGATCTTGCCCCCGTGCTCAATTTTGATCTCGTCAGGACCATCGAATACGCGCTGCGGGTTAATCCCAGGCTCGAGGTGCTGACGGTGTCGGCGCGCACCGGTGAAGGGTTCGCGGCATTCTATGCCTGGATCTGCAAGCAAGCGGCGAAGATGAAGCCGATCGATTTGGCCACCGCGGGATGATCGTGCACGGTGAGGCCACGGCTCAGAGCGGACAGCGACTGCGCCTGCATGTGCGCGGCGCCGTGCAGGGCGTCGGCTTTCGTCCATATGTCTACGGCCTCGCCGCACGCTATCGCCTCGGCGGCTTCGTCGCTAATGATGCGCACGGCGTGGTGATCGAGGTCGAGGGCGAGCGCGTGTCTGATTTCGTCGCCGCGCTGCCGTTGGAAAAGCCGCCGCTCGCGCGGATCGACGAGATTTCCGCCCAGAGCATCGGTGCTGTCTTGAGCGACGAATTCAGCATCCGTGCCAGCGAGCAGGGCAAGGTGTCGACGCGGATCGTCGCGGACGCCGCGACCTGCCCGCAGTGCTTGAGCGAGCTGTTTGATCCGAGCAGCCGCTTCCACCTTTATCCCTTTGTCAATTGCACCCATTGCGGGCCGCGCTACACCATCTCCGAGCGGCTACCCTATGATCGCTCAACCACGGTGATGAAGCGTTTCGCCATGTGCGCGGCCTGCGAAAGCGACTATGCCGATCCCACGAGCCGGCGATTCCATGCCGCGGCGATCGCCTGCCCGCAATGCGGTCCGAGGCTCAGCCATGGCGTGGAGGAGGTCGCGGCCGCGATCGCCGCAGGCAAGATCGTCGCGATCAAGGGGCTCGGCGGCTATCAGCTCGTCTGCGACGCCCGCGACGATGACGTCGTGCAGTGCCTGCGGCGGCGGAAGCAGCGGGACCAGAAGCCTTTTGCCGTCATGGTCGGCTTCGTGGATGCGGTCTCAGAGATCGCCGAAGCCAATAAGGCTGAGCTTGCCCTGCTGGAATCCACGCCGCGGCCGATCGTGCTGATGGCGTCACGCCATCAGATTGCAAGTGCTATCGCGCCGGAGCTGTCGCACATCGGCGTCATGCTGCCGGTCGCGCCGCTGCAACATCTGGTGTTTCATGCGCTGAATTCGAGGTATCCGCGGAAAGACGGAAGCTGGGTCATGGTGACGACCAGCGCCAATCCTGGTGGCGAGCCGCTTTTGATCGACAACCAGGAGGCGGAACAGCGCCTTGTTGCCATTGCGGATCTCATCGTCAATCATGATCGCGACATCGTAACCCGCGCAGACGATTCCGTCGCGTCGGTTGTGGCAGGACGGACGCAGTTCGTCCGGCGGGCCCGGGGGTATGTTCCCGAGCCGGTCCGGCTTGCGCGGTCAGTGCCGCCCGTGCTCGCCGTCGGCGGCGCTTTGAAGTCGACCGTCGCGGTCACGCGCGGCGATGAGGCGTTCGTCTCCCAGCACATCGGCGATCTCGACACCCCGCAAGGCATCCGCTTCTTCGAGGAAACGGTGCGGCACCTGATCTCGACACTGGATGTCGAGCCGGTGGTCATCGCACATGACCTGCATCCCAACATGGCATCGACCCGCTTTGCCAAAGCGAGCGGGTACCGGCTGATTGCGGTCCAGCATCATCATGCCCATGCTGCCTCGGTGATGGCGGAGCACGGTATCGATGGATCGGCGCTCGCACTCGTCCTAGACGGCTTCGGTTATGGCAGCGATGGCGGCAATTGGGGTGGGGAGCTCCTGCTC